>SHUZ01000096.1 GCA_009694415.1 Acidimicrobiia bacterium | reverse complement strand
GCTTCGCAAAATTTGCCCGCGTTGATCGCAAGGCGCGCATGGGCCGTAACCCAGCCACTGGCGAAACAATCAAGATCAAGGCATCACGCCGAGCGCGGATTACTCCGCTCAAAGCATTCAAGGACGCAGTCCTAGGCGGCAAGGCGCCAGCCAAGAAGACCGCGGCCAAGAAGACTGTTGCGAAGAAGACTGTCGCTCGCAAGGCGCCAGCCAAGAAGACCGCGGCCAAGAAGACTGTTGCGAAGAAGACTGTCGCTCGCAAGGCGCCAGCCAAGAAGACCGCGGCCAAGAAGACTGTTGCGAAGAAGGCACGCCGCTAATTCAAGGGTTCGGTGGGCGCGGTTAGCTGAGGGCAGTCTTCACTGCAGCGGCTACCCGCCCACCGGTCGCCGTCGCTCCGGTTCTGGCGCGCACGGCCTTGATGACGGCACCCATAGCGCTCGGACCTGTCGTCCCCGCTTCGCTCGCGATCTTTACTTCCTCTGCCACCACGCCTGCTAGCTCTTCGTCTGTCATCGCGGCAGGAAGGTAGCGAGCGATTACCTCCGCCTCGCCCCTCTCCTTCGCTGCGAGCTCGGGTCGCCCACCTTCGTCGTAGAGTTCCGCAGCGTCAGAACGCCTTTTTGCCTCCGCTTGCAATACCTCAACTATTTCGTCATCGGAGAGCGTGGCCTGGGCTTTTCCTCCCACCTCAGCCTTAGTTACCGATGTGAGAACCATGCGAATGGTGGCAGTGACCGTTGCGTCCCGTGCCCGCATCGCATCGGTTAGATCGGATTTAAGCCTGGCTTTGAGGTCCATGTCCCAACGCTACCGAGCCTGGAGAGCGCGTTTGGAGTTCTCTAGTAGTTAAAGGGCTCAAGTGCCGGGGATGGAAGCCCGACATCTTGACCAGGAGGTTTTGATGTCGCGAGCCGAACACCATGTCGAGTTGTCTGAATACGACCGTGAACAAGATTTGCCGCTGAGGCGAGTACGGGTTGAGGATTACCTAGCGGAGACCCGACGCGAAGTGCGTCGCCTTGCCGCCGCTGAGGAACGTCTGGCGATAGCGGCTAGGGCGCGCCTACGCCAGGTCGCTCGCGGTGAAGATTCAGTGAAGTTAGATCAGGCGAACCGTCAGGCGATGCAGTCCGCGGATGAAGTCATAAGGTTGCAAAGCGCGATGTCCGATCAGCAAGCGCTCCTCGACGAATATCGAGAGCGTGCCAGAACAAGTAATCGCGATCGCGACGCTGCCATATTTGAAGCAAGGCGTGAGCACGATGCCCGGGAGCACCTTGAGCGGCAACTCGAGTCTGCTACCGAGTCGACGCAGCGCAATGCAATCGAGGAACAGGCGCGGCTTGATGCCTCCGAGGTCGCGACGGCGTTGGCGAACGCGGAACGCGACAAGTTGGCTGCCGAGGTTGCTGCTCTCAGCGGTGGGGTTTCTCTACTTAAGGAATCGCGCGTAGAGGTAGCGACATTGTCACAGAGGATCTCGGAACTGGAAACAGTGGTCTCGGATCAAGATGCAGAGATTCTGAGTGCAAAACATGATCGTGTGGCCATCGAGGAAGTCCACGTGCAACTCGTGGAAGAACGTGTCACGACAGAACGTGAAGCGGGAGTCGCGGAATTGAACGAGATGCGCGCAAGGTTCGAACCTGAACTTGCCGCTTTGCGCACAGCGTGTACAGCCGCGGAACAAAGGGCAATCGAAATGGAGTCCGTCGTGGCCGGAGCAACTGAGTCGAGCTGTGGGATGGAACGTCAACTGACCGAATTAAATGAACAGTTGGCGGAGAGCGCGTTGTACGTCAGAACGTGCGAAGCCGATTTGAAAGTGGAGCGCGCTGCCCACGAATTGGCCAACGCGCAGGTAATCGCTCTCGAGAGTGATGCTGCTGAGATGCTGGCGGCAGTGATTAGAGCGGATGAGTTGCGCGATGTTTCCGCCGAGTCTTTAGCCGCTCCGCCCGCTCTAACTATTGCACCAATCGCTCAAGCCGTCGCACCGATCGCCGAAAAGGAAGTGGAAGTACAACTTCTTGATGAGTTGGCTGCCGTATCCGCGCCCGCCGACCGTGAGGATCGCAGATCGGCACTGGCGCAACTAACGGCATTAGCGCAACTCACAGCACTCGCGAGTACCGAGTCTGGTTGACGTTTTAGCCCTGCATTGAGGTGAGATTGCTCGTCCTGGACTAGTCCGGCTAGCGAAAGACCCGTACCCATGTGGCACGCTATCGACTTGCGAGTTCGTAGTAGAGGCGGAGTGGCGTGACCGAAGGCTATGTGCATCCAGACTTTGGCGCGGTCACGGAGTCATTGGCTCGGGCGCTCGCGCACAAAAACGGCGGCGGTGCTGCTGTGTGCGTGTACCACCGCGGCGAGTTGGTAGTAGATGCCTGGGCGGGTGATCGGAATAGCGAAGGCAATCCTTGGGAAAGAGACACCATCGCTCTGAGCTTTTCGACAACTAAAGGTGTCGTCGCGACGGCGGTCCACTGCCTGGTTGACAAAGGCCTGCTCGATTATGACGACCCTGTAGCGGATTATTGGCCGGAGTTCTCGGCCGCCGGTAAGCAGCGCGTCACTGTTCGTCATCTCCTTTCACATTCCGCTGGTATGCATCGGCTACGCAGCGTGATCGAAGATGCATCGCAGATGCTCGACTGGGACTTCGTTGTGAAAGCGCTAGCAGAGCAATCACCAAGTTATGAACCGGGCACGCGGTTTGGCTACCACGGGATCACGTTTGGCTTCCTGGTCGGAGAGGTGCTGCGGCGGATTACCGGAAAGTCTGTCCAACAGGTGATACAAACGGAAATAGTTGCGCCGCTCGATCTCGATTGCATGCTTATTGGGGCATCCGATGAAGACCGCCATCGCGTAGCGGAATTACTCATTAAACCGCGCGACTCCGATCGAGCCGAACGGCGGGCACGACAACTCGAACGGATCCCGTTGATACGCCCGGGCATCGAAGCATTGTCGATTCCTGGTCTGGATCGGCTCTTGACTTCGGGTGATGTCTACGACTCCGAGATGCCTGCGCTCAACGGGTGCTTCACAGCGCGGTCATTGGCGAAGATGTACGCGGTCCTAGCTGCTGGGGGCGAATTAGGAGGGCGCAGGCTGTTGTCGGCCGAGACGCTTGCGCGGGCCACTGAGGTGCAGACACGTTCTAGGGATCTAGTGGTCGGTTTCCCTATGCGATGGCGATTGGGATACCACCTAGCCGGGACGGGCCGCGGTGTTCTGCCGCACGGTTTCGGTCATTTCGGGTACGGGGGTTCCGGCGCATGGGCAGATCCAGATCGAGACCTCGCCGTGGCCATGGTGTGCAATCGCGTCGCAGGGACGCCGTTCGGGGACGGCCGTTTTCTGGGTATAGGCGCGGCGGCCGTCCGTTCGGCTGACCGAATAATACGAGGATCCACCTAAACCGTGGTGGCTTGGGTGACGATGCACACATATGAACAAAACAGCGACTTCGTCTAAAGCACAAATCCTTCGGCACCCTTGGGGCGGTCCCACGGACCTCGATGAGTTGCTCACGAATTGGGCGCACGTGTTGCCGAGCGGCAGTCAGGGAGCTGGCGTCTTTTCGTTCGGGTCACTAGGAGAGTCGGTAGCTAGTACCAACTAGCAGTGGCGGCCTTGGTGTTTCGCGCAGGGGCGAGCTAGTTGTAGCCATCGCGTATCGCTGCCGCGACGACGCGCAGGGCGAGAATCGATCCACCGAGCAGAGACAACCAACCGGTTAGATGAGCGATTGTTGTTTGGTCCGTGACGGTGGGACCTCCGGTTGATAATGCAAGAAACGTGCCCGCGATTACAGCGATACCTGCCACGAATGTCAACACCGCGCGGTTGACGAGAGTTGTAACGACCCGTGCGTCTTCTTCAGTGGAGAACAATGCGATGCGCGTTCGCAGTTCGCCTCGTTCGGCGAGAGCTGCGATGCGGTCGATCCGTCCGGGCAGCCGTTGGAGCGTGGGCGCCTGCGCAATCAACTCGCGCGTAACGAGTTCTTCTATGTCTCCAGACGGCGACGGCGTAGTTGGAATTTCGTCTCCTGCAACTCGCCGTGCAGCATCGGTAAGGGAGTAGCCGGGTGAAATGATTCGCAGAGTGCCTTCCAGGGTTCCGAGGGCACGGAACAGAAGCGTGAACTCTCCGGGCAACTTGACCTTGAAGGTGCGCAACAAAGGCACCAACTCGGCGAATGCTTGCGCACTGATGCCCGTTCCTGGTGTGTCGTTCGCTGCAACGAAGCGTGCGAGAGCGTGGTGTAGCGCTCGTTCGTCGAGTGTCACAGGAAGTTTGGCAACCTCTTCGATGCCTTCGGCGAGCATCGGGATGTCATGGCGCACAGTTGCAACCAGTATTTGAAGCATGGCCTGTTGCTCTATGGGATCGAGGCGACCACACGCGCCGAAATCCAAAAGGCCGATGTCGCCGTTTTCAAGTGCGACCACGTTCCCAGGGTGTGGATCTGCGTGGAACAATCCCTGGCGCAGGGCCTGGTCTAATACCGAGTTAAGAAGGCGATCGGCGAAATCGGCTCTATCGACCCCGAGCGCCTCTAGGCCTGCCACATCCGCGACGGACGGCCCGTCGAATCTTTCGATGATCATGAGGCGCGTTGTCGAATGTTCCGCGTAGATCTTGGGTACCCGAACTCCGTGTTCGCCGTGCGTGGCTAGGGCAATTTGGCGCGCGTTACGAGTTTCGATGCGAAAGTCGAGTTCTTCGCGCAAGCTAACTACGAATTCGCTTGCGAGGTCTTCGACCCCGAGATCCGATCCCCACGATGTTCGGGATTGAGCGAACTTGGCAAGCCGGATAATTACCGAGCAGTCTCGTTCGACTGTTTGTCGAATGTGTGGTCGTTGAACTTTGACCACTACGTTTTCGCCGGTCTGAAGTCGAGCGCGATACACCTGCGCAATCGACGCTGCGGCTATCGGATCCCAGTCGAACTCCAAAAAAATGTCATCGATATGACCGCCGAGTTCTTTGCTGACTACGTCTTTCATATCGGCCATGGGTGAAGGTGCGACGTCAGCGCGTAGTTTGGACAACTCTTCGATGTATTCGGGTGGAATGAGATCCGCGCGCGTCGATGCAATTTGTCCGAGCTTGACAAAGGTGCCGCCGCATTCTTCGAGTGTCTTGCGAATTCGCACTGGAGTCGGATCGGTCACAACAACGTCGCGATGTCGAAATCCGAGGTGAGGTCCGAAACCGTTTGCGCGCGCGATCTTCACGACCTGGTGAAGCCGCCTGATGGGCTCGAGGGTCTTGCGGAAGTGCCGTATCGGATGCGGGATTCTGACGAATCCCGCATCTTCTCCCTTGGTCAGTGTCCCGGGTTTGGCCAATAGGTCGAGGGCCACCGCTGATGCCATGGTTATTAGCAGGGCCAACACGCAGAAGTTTCGGAAGAGGCCAGGGGTATCGGCATCCCAGTCGGCAATTGCCAGGGCGGCAACGCTTGCGACGGACCACCCGATTAGTCCGGCAAGTAAAACATTTGCCCAAGAGCGACGGACGCCGAGCATTCGAGATGCAAGGAAGGCGACAAGTGCGATCAGAGGTAGCGATATGAGACCGAGACCGATTGTCCTTAGGACCTCACTCATAAATGACTGCTCTTCTCCTGGGGGAACGTTGCGTGGTGCAGCCTAGAGCGGCCACGGATTGCCTGCAGAGCCGCGAACGTCGACAATGGGCCCATGAACGGATCTGATCACTACACGATTATTTCTGCGGATTGCCACGCTGGTGGAAGTCACGCGATGTACCGCGACTATTTGGAAGAGCGGTATGTCGAAGACTTCGACGCTTGGCGCGAGAAGTACAAGAACCCTTTCCGTGATCTGCAAGACGGAGGACGTATACGTAATTGGGATGATAACCAGCGAAACGGCGACCTTGAATCCGATGGGATTGTCGGCGAAGTCGTTTTCCCGAATACCGTTCCGCCATTCTTTCCAAGTTTCGTTCTCTTCGCCCGCCCGCCGAAGCCTGACGAATACGAGCATCGTCTTGCAGGGATCCGAGCACACAACCGTTGGATGGCCGACTTCTGCGCGCGCTTCCCAAACCGTCGCGCAGGTATCGGTCAGGTCTTCCTTGACGACATAGATGACGCGATTGCTGATGCGCGTTGGATAAAGGACAATGGCTTGCGCGGCGGCGTGCTCATTTCTGCAGTTCCACCCGATGTTGATTACCTGGCGCCGCTTTATGACCCGCGGTACGACCCCTTCTGGCGCGTGTGTGAAGAGTTGGAACTTCCGGTGAACAGCCACGGCGGTACAGGTCTTCCTGATTACGGCAGGTATCCCGCATCCGCGTTGTTGTTTATTAGTGAAGTGCAGTTCTACTCGCAGCGCCCTTTCGTACAACTTCTTCTTTCCGGTGTGTTCGAACGCTTTCCGAAACTCAAGTTCGTGATGACTGAGATGGGTTGCGCGTGGCTGCCGCCCATGTTGGAACAGATGGATGGAGTGCTAGAGCAGATCCGAAAGACTGGACGCACGGGGGAGATGCGTTACTCGGAAGAAAACATCTTGGAGCGCTCTGCTACGGAGTACTTCCGACAGAATTGTTGGATAGGCGTGAGCATGCCCGGTCCCGCAGATGCCGAGGCGCGCCATGTTCTCGGCGTTGATCGATGGATGTGGGGGAGCGACTACCCACATGATGAAGGAACGGCTCCCTTCACTCGCGAGCATCTGAGACAACTGTTCTGCGAAGCCGACCCGAAGGAGATGGCTGACCTGCTGGCCGGAAATGCTTCGCGTCTTTATGGATTCGATCTAGATGGACTTGCGCCTTTGGCTTCGCGTTTCGGCCCAACCGTCGATGAGATTGCGCAGCCGTTGCTCACGTTGCCCGATGATCCGAACGAGGCGTTGCTTAAGGCGGTGATCAGCAAGTGAGCGATGGTTCTAACAATCGATTCGCTGCAGCATGGCGTCGAGCGGCTTCATGGGCAGCGGCGATTGTAAGAGATCCGGTGCGACTGTTGATAGCGACCTTGAGTGTGTTGCTCGTTGTGTTGGCGGTGCCTTTGATCGTCACGGGCGCGCGTCGCGTTGAGAGGGCGTTCAATGACTGGCGTTACGAGACCAGCGTGCGTGAAGACTGGATATCCGCCGAAGCGAATGTGGTAGCGATTAGAGGTGTCGACGGGCTCGCTTTGCGACTCGTATTTCTTGACGATACGCACGAGTTCCGCGAAGCAGAGGTCCATCTAGGCGAGACGGGATGGATAGACCGGCGTGTCCCCATTCGGTATGACCCGAGTCACCCAAGGCGGGTGGTGCTGGTCGGTATCGATCGCCGACCTCCGCTCGGCAGCGCGCTTAGTGGTGGTGCCGCGATCGGCGCGGGCATGGCGTCGTTGGTGCTTGGAGCATCGCTATGGCGTCGCCGGAAACAGTTAGCGAAGTCTCGAAGGCCTATTAGTGCGATGAGCGGCCCACTGGCGGTTTCGGGGACTTTGCTGGCTATGGGCATCGCATCGTGGGTTGTTGGGACTGTGATGTTGCAGGGTTGGTCCGCGGTCGGGACCAGTATTGGGAAGGGTTTTTCGACCCTATTTGGTGATCTGATCGGAATCGCGATCCCCTTGCTGGCTTTCGCCGCGGGTTGCATCGCAACTGCCTGGTTGGCCCGACACCGCCATCATCGAGAGCACGTCGGATTGCTTTCAGATGCACATCGGATGATTGATCGCGCTGCCGGTTATGCCCCGTCCCCCGAGGAGATTAAGTATGGGGCGCGCAATGCCGAAAAGGCAGAAGAGGCGAGCCAAGGAACTTATGGCGGAGACGAGACACCGCGATAGGCCAATAGCGCGCTTCGAACTCAAGGGAGCGCCAACCGTCGCTAGATCTTCAGAAATGGGGGATGGCGCGAATGGGGGGTCGCGGTGTGGGAAAATGTCCAATTCGTCGGGCTTTGAGTTGGGAGCAATAGCAACGATGCGACCGCCAAGTGGTTCTGAGGTAATGCGGCGATTCATGGGAGATCTCGTGCCTCGCTCAACCCGAGGGCCTGACGGCAGGTATGGCCCACCGATACCGGTTGGTCGGCGCGTAGAACTCCCAGGGCGGGGAACGACATTCGTGCGCGAGATGGAGGGTCCCCCGGGTGCGCCTACCGTCCTGTTGTTGCACGGATGGATGGCCAGCGGAGGACTGAATTGGTATCGAACCTTCGAAGCCTTGGGACGAGAATTTCGTGTTGTCGCGCCGGACCTGCGTGGTCATGGGCGCGGCCTGCGATCGAGACGTCATGTGCGATTGGCGGACAGTGCCGACGACATCGGCGTCCTGTTGGACGTCCTTGGCACGGGCCCGGTTATTACTGCGGGTTACTCGATGGGTGGGCCCATAGCTCAGTTGCTCTGGCACCGTCACCCCGAACAGGTATCGGGTCTTGTGTTCTGTGCGACTTCGACGCAATTTCGACGTGGAGTTGCAAGGGACTGGTTCTCCGATGCATGGCTCGTAGGGTTGGCGGGTATGGCGCGCGTGACGGAGCCGCTTGCCTTTCTTCCGGCCGCTGGGGCGCGGTTGTTGAGAAGCGCGCGGGCGCATCGCCCGGCAGGCTTTCTTGAATGGGCGACAGAAGAGGTACGTCGCCATGATCTGCGCATGTTGATGGAATCGGCACGGGCGATCATGCGTTACGACGCATCGAGTTGGATC
>SHUZ01000095.1 GCA_009694415.1 Acidimicrobiia bacterium | reverse complement strand
CAACTTCAGTAGTGTGACGCGGGGGAACCGTCGTGTTGCCGTCGTCGGGATCGCTCAGTTCAATCTGAAAACGGGCATCTGGTCGAAGGTTGGCACGGGGCTCAGCGGAAAAGGAATTTCAGTCAGAACACTCTCGCTAGATGCAGTGAGCGGCAACCTGCTGGTTGGGGGCCACTTCACGCGCGCGGGCGGTGTCGCCTCGGCAAACATTGCAACGTGGAGCCCAGCACGAAAGCGATGGCTCGCCCTTGGCACCGGACTGAAATCTGACGTTGTCACCGCTGCACTCGCAGGCGACGGCACGGTCTACGCCGCCGGTCGGTTTGTTGATGGGCTGGTATCGACATGGAACCCGATAAAAAAAGTGTGGAGCACGATCGGTGATGCTCGCCTCTTCTCTGATCTTCCGACGAGCATGGTCATTGATTTGCTCGGCCACCCGTTGATCGGGCGTGGTGTTGGCTGGTACGGCGAAGCGATCCAGAAGATTGAACCCGCCGCCCCCGGCGGCTGGATCGCGTTGGGCGGTGGCGTAAGTTACCCGCGACGCACGGCATGGGTAACGGCGATGGCCACACTCGACGACGGCACCGTTGCCGTTGGTGGCTACTTTGCAAAAGCCGGCGCGCTGGATTCACCGAACCTCGCCGTGTGGGATCCCATCACGCAGCGGTACACGACCATCGGCACAGGGCTTGCGATTGAGCCCGACGCCCTCGCGTCGAGCGCATTCGGAACGGTGTACGCCGCGACACGGGTGCGCAGTGCATCTCCTGGCGGCAACGACGGGCGCTGCATCGGCGTCTGGGCGACCCAGGCACCTGGCGCCCCTGTTGGCGCAACGCTCACGGCGGGTCGCGGCACGATTCGCGTCAGCTGGACGCTCCCTGCCGATTCAACCCTGGCAACCGGCTGGATCGCCACCGCCACCGCCAAGGGTCGGACGACCCGCAGCTGCACCCTTGCTGGATCTACGGTCAACCCAGCCGCAGGAACCCCTGCGCACTGCACGATCACCAACCTCGTGAAGGGGGTCACCTACAAGGTGACACTCGTCGCCTGGTCTGCGCCGGCTGGGCCCTGTCCGCTCATACCCGTTGGAACAATAAAGACGAAACGATAATGCCCAGCATGATCCGACCCACCTCCCTCGTACTTGCCCTGATCTTGGCGCTGTCGGGGTGCGCAATAAGCGACGGATCGGGTCCGTCAACGTCGCCAACGCAGGGGGCGAGCAACTTCAAGATTGTGGGGTACGTCACTCCGGCAGCAACGCTGAGCCTGATCGACTTCTCACAGGTCACGCACATCAACTATGCATTTCTGCTGCCGCGAAAAAATGGCACCCTTCGGCCATTTGGCGCGCCGCGACACCTGCAGCGCACTGTTGAGCTAGCCCACACGGCGGGAGCGCGCGTACTGATCTCTGTTGGTGGGTGGGGCTGGGATGATGAGTTTGAGGCGATGGCCGCCACCGAAAAAACGCGCGCCCGTTTCATTGGTCTCGTTGTTGAATTTATGAATAGCTATAACCTTGATGGGGTAGATATTGACTGGGAGTATCCGAACGCTGGGACATCGGCGCAGAACTTCTTCGCGCTCATGCGCGAGCTGCGGCAGGCGTTACCTCAGCCGGTACTGCTAACGACCGCGGTGATTGCACGCGCGGGTGATGCGGATGGCATCTTGCCCGAAGTGTTTGACCAGCTCGACTTTGTCAACGTGATGGCATACGACGACGGAACTGGTGACCATTCGTCCTACACACTCGCAGAGAGCGCAGTGCGCTCGTGGATTGCACGGGGCCTTTCGCCAGAAAAAATCGTTCTCGGCGTGCCGTTCTACGCGCGACCAAGCGATGTCTCGTACCGCAAGCTGCTCGCCTACGACAAAGTGGCGGCCGAAGGTGATCACCTGCGCTACTTCACAACGGAACAGTTCTACAACGGCCCAGAGACGCTTCGAAAGAAGACGCGTCTCGCGATGAACGAAGCGGGTGGGATCATGATCTGGGAGTTATCGCAAGACGCGTTTGGAGACGACTCACTGCTCAAGGTCATCGCCGAAACGGCCCGTACGAGCCCATAGGCCAGCGCGCAACTCGGTGGCGCGAAATCGCGCCTGGTGGCACACTCCCTTCATGAACGCGAGCCAGTTTCGGGTAGCCCTCACCTTTGATGCGGAGCATCCCGATCGCCCGCACCATCTGGTAGGCGCCGAGGATCGTCTACGAGAGCAACTCGGCGCTCTCGAGGTCCGCGCCACCTATTTCGTTCAAGGGCGTTGGGCAGAGGCATTTCCTGATCAGGCACGTCGCATTGGCGATGACGGACACCTCATCGGCAACCACTCACATTTTCATGCCCAGATGCAGATGTTCACCGAGGCTGCCATTCGCCAAGACATTAAGATGGCAGAGGATGTGATTTCAAGCATCATCAAGGTCGATCCAGCACCGTGGTTCCGCTCACCGTTCGGCGCTGGAGCAGATGACCCACGCCTGCAAGAGGCGCTTGCTGCGACTGGGTATCGTCAGGTTCTTTGGAACGCATCGGGAGACGACTGGGACCATCGTAAGACGGCGCAGCAGGTGGAAGACGACATGGTGAACACAGCGTTGGCGCATGGAGATGGCGCGATTCTGCTCTGTCACACCTGGCCCTCGTACACCCATGAGGGTCTCGCGGGAGCCGTGCGTCGCCTTCGCGAAGCGGGCGCAACATTCGTGACCATCGATCAGTTAGACCAAGAGCTTGTCCCGGGGATCCCGGGCCTACCAAAGCGCTGACCAATGTGCCCGAACGCGGCTGACCAGCTGATCGTTGGGATCGACGGGGGGAACTCGAAGACTGACGTCGCGCTCGCAACCGCTGACGGGCAACTTCTCGGCTGGCTTCGTACCACGGGAAGCAACCCACAGGGGATCGGCCTAGCGGCCACGAATCGCCTGATTCGTACCGCGATTGACTCACTGCTCGGATCGGCACAGCGCTCAGGTGTTCAGCTGAGCGTGCTCTCCCTCTGCATGGCTGGTATCGATACGCCGCGTGACGCCGAAGCTGTGCGGAGCGCGCTTCGTGAGCGCGGAGAGCGCAGCCTTGCCCAGCGCATCGCGACGCGCAACGACTCCGAAGCTGGCCTTCGCGTTGCCACCGATGACGGGGTGGGCATCGCCCTCGTTGGCGGTGCTGGCGTGAACGCCATCGGCGTGAATGAGCGCGGCGTAGACGCACGCTTTGCTGCTCTTGGCGATATCAGTGGCGATTTTGGTGGTGGCGGTGGCATTGCAGTTGCTGGCGTCGGTGCGGCGGTTCGCGCAGAGGAGCGACGCGGACCAAAGACAAGCCTTGGCCGCGCGATCCTTGCGTCAACGGGGCACTCATCGCTACGTGAACTTCTCGACGCGATCCTCGATGGAACATTTGACCAGGATCGTATTGGTGCGCTAGCCCCTGTGGTTCTGCAGCAATCGGAGCGCGGTGATCACGTCGCGCGGGAGATAGAGGCTTACATGATCAAGCACGCGGTCGCCTATGCGACGGCGTCACAACTTCGCGCACCGATCAAGCGGCGGCCGATTCCTGTCGTGCTCATTGGCGGAACGCTCAATGCACCACTGCGCGGATATCAGGCACGAATTCGGGCTGCTCTGCGCGCCGCTCTTCCGCCTATTGACGTTCGCCCACTGCGCGCCGCCCCCGCTCTTGGTGCGCTTCTCTACGCACTCGACGCGGCAGAGCTGCGCATCAGCCAACGGCAAATTGCTGAAGAGAAGCTGCGCGTTTCATTCACGCGCGTCAAGCCGCGCAGCGCCTAAGCGCCAGGAACTTACTTCGAGAAGTTCGGAAGGTTCTTTGCGTGGGCGGCGATAAGCTCGCGCCCAATCTTCTCGGCCGCATCGTGACTCGGTACTACAGGGTTCAGAGCGAGCGCCTCAATTGCGGCGGCGTGATCGCCAGAGAGCGCGGCGGCAATCGTTGCTTGGTTGAAGGCGATGATCTTCGAAATGAGTTCTTGTCGAGCCCTTCCGAGCGGCGCGATTGGCAGCGGTTTCGCTCCGCTAGCAGAAACCGTGCTGAGCACCTCAACTACCGCGTTGCTAGGTAGATCGGGGATAGCGCCGTCATTGCGGACGTTCACGACGAGTTTCGCCGGTCGCGCTCCAGTAAGCGCTGCAATAAGATCAAGTGCCGCAGAAGAGTAGAACGCACCACCACGCTCTTCAAGCAGTTTCGGCTTCTCTGCAAGTGTCACATCTTTGTACATCTCGAGGAGTTGCGCCTCAATGCGAACGACCTCTTCTCCTCTTGTTTCCCCAGTAAGCTGTTCGGCAAGGACCTCGTTCGGCGAAAAGTAGTATCGCAAGTAGTAACTTGGAATCGCTCGCTCAGTCTCAAGGTATTCGCGAGTCCATCCGGTCATCGCGGCGATCTCATCACCATGTTCAGAGATCAACCTATCGAGCTGCGGAACACCGTCGAGTTTAATCTCGCGATACCAGGTGCCGTGGTTGAGTCCAGCAGACTCAAGTTCGATGCGTTCAGGCTCCACACCAAAGTGTGCGGCGGCACGGCGCTGCAAACCGATTGCGGAGTTACAGAGGCCGACGGCGCGGTGGCCGGCGCCGATGAGCGCCTGGCTAACGATCGATACAGGATTCGCAAAGTCAAGCAGCCACGCCTGCGGGCTGCGCCGCGCGAGCTCCTCGGCGATGGCGAGCGTCGGTGGAACGGTACGAAGTGCCTTGGCCCATCCGCCTGGGCCGACGGTCTCTTGGCCAAGAACCCCATGCGGCAGTGGGACCGACTCATCAATGATGCGGGCCTGCGAGCCGCCGATGCGGTACTGCACCAGACATGCATCAACACCGTCCGTCGCCTCGCTCTGGCTGGTCGTTAGGGTGAGGCGCCCAGCCCAGCCGACACGATCCAGCATCCGTTGCGCCAGGGCCCCGAGGATCTCGAGGCGCTCAGGGCTGAGATCCATCAGCACCAGCTCCTCGAGGGGCGCCCCGAGCCGGCCGTTGCCGATCCCTTCGATCAGTTCCGGGGTATAGGTGCTGCCCGCTCCAATAATGCCGATCCGCACGAACCCCTCCTCCTGACCCTTGGCCTCTAGGGCGATTCTAGGGGCTAGTGAGCCCACCGCGAGTTGCGTTCTCGCACAGATCCACACCGAAAAGGCCAATTGTTACAGTTAAGTTGCGTCAGGCGCGCCACAGACCCCCAAAAGGTGATCTGAAGCGTATTCATCACCTAGCGTGGCATCCCCGCAAAGGGGTCGGCCCACCGCAGATCAACGAGGAGGAGAACATGAAGGTCAAGAGGTGGCGACTGAGCACTGCTTTTGCAGTACTCGCGCTGATCGTGTCCGCCTGCAGCGGCAGTGCGGCAAGCCCAACCGGGCCTGTAGCGATTACCTGGTTCGTGGGCCTTGGAACGGGTACTGATGCGGAGACGCAGGTCCCAGTCCAGCAGGCAATCGTGGACGAGTGGAACGCTGCACACCCAGAGATTCAGGTCACCCTTGAGGTTGTCCCGAATGATTCAGCAGTAGACACGCTACTCACGGAGAATGCTGCCGGTAATCCACCAGACGTCGTTGGGCCAGCCGGTGTTGCCGGCTCGAACGGCTTCTTCGGAAACTGGCTCGACCTCACTGATTTGATCGCAGAGTCGAACTACGACTTGTCGCAGTTCCCTGAAGCTGCAGTGCAGTCATTCAACGTCGGCGGACAAGGCCAGCTCGGCCTGCCATTCGCCACATTCCCGTCGATGATGTACTTCGTCCCTTCACTCTTTGAAGAGGCGGGTCTCAACTTGCCACCAACGGCATACGGCGAGAAGTACACGATGCCAGATGGCTCACAGGTTGACTGGAGCTGGGACACCGTTCGTGAGATCGGCATGCTCCTGACCGTTGACAGTGCCGGCAAGAACGCCACTGAGGCGGGATTTAAGCCCAACAATATTGTGCAGTACGGATATGGACAGCCATGGAACGGTGCACCTGAATGGGGCAGCTGGTTCAAGGCTGGACAGTTCCTCGGCAGCGATGGGAAGACCCTCTCCATCCCAGACGGTTGGGTTGACGCCTGGACCTGGACGCACGACGGCATCTTCAAGGATTACTTCATTCCTTCTGGCGACGTGATCGCCCAGACGGAGTGGGGCGAAGGGAACGCATTCCCAACGGGTAAGATTGCCATGGGTATGTCGTACCTCTGGTACACCTGTTGCTTGGGTGACGTTCTAAAGACGGACTGGAACATTGCACCAGCCCCTTCGTACAAGGGAGCCGTCAGCCCTGACATGAATGCGGACACCTTCCGCATCAGCAAGGGGAGCAAGCATCCGAAAGAGGCCTTTACGTTCATGACGTACCTGCTTGGCGAGGTCTCGGCCCGTCTGCTCGACATCTACGGCGGCATGCCCGCTCGTGAAGCCGACCAGGCTGCCTTCTTCGCTACGAAGGACGCGCAGTTCACGCAAGGCGTTCACTGGGATATTGCCAAAGAGAGCTACACACGGGTTTCAAGCCCGAGCGCCGAGGCATTCATTCCGAACTACCTGAAGGCTCGCGACTACATCTTTGCGGACTTCACAGCGGCGCTGCAGAAGGACGCGACGATGGATGTTGCTAGCTATGTGAGCGGAACGTTCCTGCCTGCGCTGCAGGCAATCGCCGACGAAAAACCGTAAGGTCTTTCGTCAGCGGTAGCTGACGCACATGCTACGGAGCCGGGCGTGGGGTAACCTACGCCCGGCTCCAGTAGCGAGCGGCAACAAAACCACGGTCAAGAACCGAGGAGGCGCTGTAACTTGAAACTCTTTGCGAGCAGATCTGCTCGACGCGAGGCGACGTGGGCATATGCCTTTATCTCACCGTGGATCCTAGGCCTCGTCGTATTCACCGCCTTCCCGATCATCGCGAGCTTGCTGCTAACCTTCTTCTCGGCACAGCTCACTGGCGACAGCCGAAACTTCACCTTTGTAGGCCTTGATAACTGGGCGCGCTTCTTCAGCGATGAACAGGCGTGGGCCGCACTCGGCGTCACGCTTCGCTTCATGTTGCTGTCGCTCCCCGTCGGCCTCTTTATTCCGCTGATGGTCGCGATCCTGCTGAACAGCAAGGCACTGATTGCGCCAGGGCTCTTCCGCGTCCTCTGGTTCCTGCCATACGTCATCCCGTTCGTCGCTGGCGTCGCCGCCTGGCGCGGCGTGCTGGGCCAGGACGGACCCGTGAACGGCGTCCTGCAGCTGTTCGGCGTAGAGAACCCCCCCTTCTGGCTCAATGACATCGGCTGGATTTACCCAGCGCTCGTGTTGATGGGAATCTGGGGGATCGGCAGCGCCATCATCGTGTACCTCGCTGGACTCGGCGGCGTGCCGACGGAGCTCTACGAGGCGGCCACCGTAGATGGGGCAGGCTGGTGGTCGAGCTTCCGCCACATCACGTTGCCAATGATCACGCCCGTCATCTTCTTCAACCTGGTGCTCGGCATCGCCGGGAGCCTGCAGTACTTCCTTGTTCCGTTCGTGGTCAATGGCGGCAACGGGACACCTGGCGGCTCGACGCTCTTCTTCAACATCCTGCAATACAAGACCTTTTTCAGTTACCAAGATCCCGGGTACGGCTCGGTACTCGCCTGGGTGCTGTTCATCGTGACGCTCTTCTTTAGCCTCGTGCTCTTCGGCACGCAGCGACGCTGGGTCTACTACGCAGGAGAGACGAAGTGACCACCATGGCGACCGTGGGAAAGGACGGCCTAACAGGGGTTGAGCGCAAGGAGGCGAAGCACCGCAAGACGACGCGCCGTCGGGTTCTCACCACGTTTGTGGTCGCCATCCTCACATTCGTCTTCTTTGCGCCGATCATCAATCTCTTCTCGTCGAGCTTGAAAGACCCGGATCAGGCGGTCGCCACCGGTGCGCCAATCTGGCCCGCGCGACCGAAGTCAATCACCGTTGGCACAGAGACCTACACCATCTACAAAGTCCCTCTCGAGGATGGCACTGTCAAAGAGTTTGCGCTCGTTAAGTCTGGACGGCAGCAGAGCACGCTGGCCGATCCGCTCGATCTCACCAAGACGTTCGTGTGGAAAGGGTCATGGCGAACCCTAGAGAACGTTTGGGAGTTCTCGTTTGCGATCGGCAACTATGGCGCCGTATGGAAGCTGATCAACTTCCCCCGGCTCCTATTCAATACCATCGCGATCGCGCTTGTTGGGACCATTGGCACCGTGTTGAGTTGCACTCTTGTTGCCTACGGCTTTTCTCGCTTCCGCTTCCCGGGCCGCGACCGACTCTTCCAAGTCATGGTGGCCACCATCTTCATTCCGGCAACGGTGACACTGATCCCAACGTACATCCTCTTCTTAAACTTGGGTTGGATTGGTACGTGGCTGCCGCTCCTAGTGCCGACGTTTGTAGCGAATGCGTTTGACGTGTTCCTTATGCGCCAGTACTTCTTAACCATCCCGCGCGAGCATGATGAGGCGGCTCAAATTGAAGGGGCCACGCCGATGGAGATCCTTCGGAACGTGATCATTCCGCAGTCGTGGCCGGTGATTGTTGCAGTGACGATCTTCCACTTTGTCTATTCATGGAACGACTACTTCGGTCCACTGATCTACCTCGCAACCAAACCTGAGCTACAGCCGCTTGGCGTTGGGCTCAACCGCTTCTCGGGCATTTATTACACTCGCGCCGGGTATGTTGAGGCAGCGACCATCCTTACGCTGATCATTCCCGTGATCCTCTTCATC
>SHUZ01000094.1 GCA_009694415.1 Acidimicrobiia bacterium | reverse complement strand
GTGGCATACTCGCTTGTGTTGGTTGCCGTCCGGTTCGCACCTGTCGGCTATGTCGCGACGCTTCGCGAATCCTCGATCGTGATCGGCGCAGCAGTCGGGTGGCTTTTCCTGCACGAGCGCCTAGGAGGCCGGAGGCTCATCTCATCGATCGTCATCGCGCTGGGATTAGTCGCCTTAGTCGTGTGGCAGTGAACACGTGCGCTAAATCGGCTGTACGACGTAGGGTGCCCAATATGAAGCACCCTTGGACACCGGTTTGGGACTCACCGCGCCCATTCGTGCATCCGTTGTGCACGCCATCTGGCACGGTGCTCTCGAACAATGCGCCCGACGATCACCCATGGCATCACGGACTCTGGTCAACGATCAAGTTTCTCAACGGAGACAACTTCTGGGAGGAATACGGCGACTTCGGCACGTTGCGGACCGCATCGATTATTGAAAACGCGGCAACCGTTACGGCAGAAATCGATTGGGTGCGTCCGGACGGCGAAACCGTCGCAGCCCGCGAAACGCGCACCATCACGGAGGTCCCGATCGACGCGGACGCATACGCGCTCGACTGGACGGTCTCAGTTGTACCAACCGTCGACACCGTATTCGACAGAACTCCATTTACGGTCTGGGGTGGCTATTCGGGACTTACACTTCGCGGTGCGGCTGACTGGGTTGACACGACATTGGTGTTGCCAGACGGGCGCGACCGCGACCGCGTCCTGGGCGACCACGGTCAATGGTGTGCGCTTCGAGGCCCACGTCCGGGTTCTGTCGCGCGCGATGACGTCGTTGGAATCGCGATGTTCGACCACCCCAGGAATCCAAACCACCCAACTCCATGGTACGCGAGCACCCGCTCCGATACCTACGGCGAAGGTTGGGCGAACTTTTGCAACGCAGCATTCCTCTGGGACGCCCCGATCGAGCGAGCGGCTGGAACCCCCTTGGTGCTGAGGCATCGCGTTGTTATTCACGACAGCCAGTGGTCGCATCAGCGCGTGCAGGATGCATACGACGCCTGGTGCCGAGGTGACTAGCTCTACCGATTTGGCGAGTGCTCTCATAACCGTAACCATGCGAACCCTCGAGAGCCTTCATGCCACAACAATGCAGGACTGGCGCATACCCCGGGTTTATGCAGGACACGAAGTGGGCGCAGACGTGCGAGCGGACTTGATCTTCACTCTCGGCCACTTGGCCGACGCCGGGGTTAAAGAGATCGCAAACAGGCCTCCCGATGCGGCAATCAATCACCTCCTAGAAAACGTCAATGGTCGGGCCACCCACACTTTTTTCTCTTAAAGAATCGCGGAAACCCTCCTCCGAAAGGGAAAATTCGAAGACAACCCGTTGCTCGAAGGTCTGACCACTCAACAACCGAATGAGGTAGCCCTGGCGTGCGACAGCAGCGAATGGATCGAACTTCTCGACGCTGGAGTACTTCCCCGTAACTATGCAGGCGTATTAGCGCGCTGCGAATTCGCGCGACACAAACTTGGCTTGCTCGATGATGAAGTGACCTTCGAACGGATACCAGATGGCATCAACTGGGCGATACCCGAAACTTCAGCGCGCCCGCTCCAGGTTGAGATGACGGCCAATACCGTTCACTCGGTAGACCAGATCAACGTCGGTGGCATAGGCGAATGGTCGAGCCCTTTTTCGGGACTTGCGCGCCTATATCAACTCGATGTTGATCCGACGATCCATGTAGGTGCAAGCATTCGCGTCACTCCACTGCTGCGCGTCGGGTCAACTGCGCACGAAAGCAACTATGACTGGTCGCTCTATGAAGCAATCAAGGATCGAGTGCTCGCCACGGCGGCGCCAATCGGCTTCGTTCGCGATCATTCTGGCTCATTGGACAATGCGTATCTCCTCCACCTGCATTGGCCTGAGTGGTTCGGTTTCGACAATCTCGCCGAACACGAACGCCTACGCGACGAGTTAGAAGACTTCGCCATACCTATCGTCTGGACAGCGCACAACCTAACGCCACACGACCGAAGGCCAGACGTCTACGACCCGATATACGCGATGTGGGCCGGCACCATCGACGCCGTGATTCATCACAGCGTTTGAGGCGAAGAGCGCATGAAAGATCGGTACGAGTTCAGACCCGAATGCCGCCATGAGGTAATCCCGCATGGCCACTTCGATGACCTTTGGTCGTCTGCATCCGAGATATCGAAGGAAGAAGCAGAGTCCCGCCTCGGACTCCCGGCAGCGGAGTTTCGCCTTGGGATGGTCGGCACACCCCGAGTCGATAAGCACACGCAAGCGGTACTCGACGGCTTCGCGGCAACAAACCGCGACGACATTCAATTGGCCTGCTGGTCTCTCAGCTATACCGAACGCGTACCCGATGATTCGCGCATCTTCGCATCGCGTTACAGCGAAGTAGACGCGGCAACGTACGCCCTGCGCCTCTGGTCTTGTGATCTTCTCATCTTTCCCTTCGACCCCGATGGCGAAATGCTCGGCACCGGTACAGCTCACGACGCCATTGGCTTAGGATTACCCGCGCTTATTTCTGATTGGGGCTACCTGACCGAGGTAATGGGCGATGCGGGTATCCCATGCGGACACAGATCCGCGACTATCGAGGCGTGCCTCACCGGCTTGACTCGCGCCAAAATCGAGACCGCGGAAATTGCGTGCCGCGCGCTAAAAGCCGCCTACGAGTGGGTGCCGATAGCCAGTAAGACGGCCGAACTTTTCGACCGAGTAGTGCTGGACGAACCGTGAGACGCGCGCTGAGTTTGTAAGCGGGATACGCAAGAGATCAGAGAAGGTCGCTTAGGCGACCGACAATTTCTCTTAGCAACTCGCGGTCAGAGTCCGGGCGTGCGGGTGACCCCACAAAGGTCGCGTCGCATTCAATTTGCCCGCGCAACGCGAGGAACATTGCTGCATTGTGTCTATATCCCGGAACAGGTGGGCGAAAGGCCAATTGCCCGAGAAACGACAGCACGTCGTTCAGTCGCCAGAACCGCTCTTCATCGCCGGCAAACCACGAAGCGTCTCGCGCGGCGAACGCATCGGGAGCAAACGTTGATAGTCCGAGCAGATAGTCGGACCCATAAATCACCATGTCAATTGCAAGATCGTTTCCGCTGAGCATCAAGAACTCCGGGCGGCAGGAATCACGAATCAGAAGACGTTCCCACTCCAAACCGCGGTCTAACGACGAATGTTTGAGTCCTATCAACTGCGGGATTTCCAAGAGCGCCGTGAACACTTCGATGCTGAATATCCTCCCCGCTGGGTGGAACATCGCTCCGAGTTCGAACCCGAGGAACCGATCGACGCCGCGCGCAAGAGTCGCGTGTGCGGCAACAATCTCATCATCGGTCAATCCGGCGATCCCATACGACGGAAACACAATTGGAAGTCCACCAGATGCCACGATCATCTCAATCTCTCGTGCGTATTGATCGGCATCGAAACGCGCGTCGAGAACATCAGGTACATGTGCACCGGCGACGAATGCTCCAGCCGCACGGCTCGCGGCCGCGGCGAGGACTCGCGCCCGGTCAGCGCTCGAAAGAGTCGGGCCGAACCCGGTGTCCATGTTGACCGCTGGCACGAGACCCGCATCGACTGTGCGCTCCAAATGCGCTTCGAAGCCAACCCAGTCAATCGTTCCTCCAGCAGTGGTTGGCAACAAAACCGCAGACATCCCCGTGATTCTCCTGCGCGGTTTCACGCGATCGTGCAGCTCTTTCGCGACGCCGCCCACGTGCTCGATCGATGTCATGCGATCCGGCTCATGTCTTCGCGGCGCACACGGAAAAGCGGTGGCTCACCTCTGGTGAAACGCTCAACTTCCTCTATGGCTAATTGCGCCAATCGGACTAACTCGTTGCCTGACGCGCCTGCAATATGGGGTGTGGCGAAGACATTCGGGAGCGAAAGCAACAACGAGTCGTGCGGCAAAGGATCAGGCGTCGCGACATCTAGAACCGCATCAATGCGACCGCTACCGAGTTCGGCTTCGAGCGCGATTTGGTCGACGAGCGCGGGTCGGGCCGTATTGATGAAGGTGGCTCCATCGCGCAGCAACGACAATTGAGCCGCGCCAATCATTGCACGCGTGGCTTCGATGTCGGGAGCGTGCAAGGTGAGCACATCTACAGCAGAACACAGTTCATCTAGTTCCTCGAACTTTTCCACTCCTAGCTCTCTGGCCTCAACATGACTGAGGTAGGGGTCGTATACCGAAACCTCAAGGTCGTATGGATGTAGAAGTTCAATAACTTTGCGACCAACGAAGGACGCTCCGACGACCCCTACGCGCTTTCCGAAATTGCCGAGTTTCTCCATCTCCCGCGGGAGTGGGCTGGACTGGTTACGAGCATGTTCGCGGAACCGAAATACACCCTTGTTCGAGAGCAGAATCATCGCGATCGTGTACTCAGCTACTGGCACGGCATTCATCGCCGCTGCTGAAGTCACAAGGAGGTCTCGGTCCCATACGGCGTCTGTCACTTGCCATTTAACGGTTCCGGCAGCATATGCAAACATTTGCAGCCGCGGACTCCGTTCCAAAACCTCCGCCGTGAGAGTCGGTGTTCCCCAGTGTCCAACGATTATCTCGGCGCGCGAGAGCAGCGCGGCCGCGCGATCGTCGTCGAAGCCTGACAGAGGGACTCGATCGAGGAGTTCACCGCACGCCGCAAGACGGTCAAAATGTTCCGGAGTAAAAACTTTTTCTACAATGCCTTCGAGCATCGAGAGGACTATCGCAGGTCGGTTCAATCAGTGTCCCTCGCCTGCTTCTTGAATATCGCAAGTTGTACTCGGTCTTGGCTTGACTTGTAAAAGGGGTCGATCGGGTAACACCCTGACACCAGACCATGTCGCGGTGCCGTCGTGCAATCGGAGAACGTCCTGCACAACTCCGAGCGCGCGAGCGGGCGCGAGCCGAGCACATCGTTTGGCAGCCCCGGATAGGCGAGTACGCCTCGGCCGTATCCGATAGAGGCCGCGCCACCACCCGCAACGATTCCTGCGGCAACCCCCGGTAACCACTCCTGCAAATACGTGAGTCCGCTTGCCACGACTGAGAGAGCAGGGTGACTACTCGCGAGTTCAGACGTCACGTCAATCATGCGTGCCACTTCGATCAAGGGATCTCGAGGAGCAAGGTATCCATCAGACGGCGGAAAATAAGCGGGCCTCTGAACATGAGATGAGTAATAAGGACTACCGGCCGTCACGCAGAGCAATGGGATACCGAGTGCAACAAGAAGTTCGCAGAAGGCGTGCACTTCGGTGAGATCTATCCCGAGTCCTGTGCCGTCGCCTCCGAACGCGAATTGATATCTCTCCTTCCCCGATGGCAAGAAGACTGGAGTACCAACACGATCTGGTCCTGGAGAATGAGGAACAAGATCAAACGCGGACAGCCGCACGCCAACCATCAAACCCGGTGCATCCCGCCGGATACCTTCAGTTACAAGACCAAGAAAGCGAGTGCGTCCGGTCAACCCTCCCCCATATCGACCCGGACGATCTGTGGCTGAAAGCAGTTCGTGAAGTAGATACCCATGACAGTGCTTGACATCCACGAAATCGAACCCTGCTTCGAACGCGACACGCGCGGCCTCGACAAAGTCGCCGACGAGATCGTCCAACCACCCATCAGAAACGACATCTCCGGCGCGCGCGCCAACGCGATCATCGAGAAATGGATGCTGAAATGCGATCTTGGGCGCGGCAACTCCGGCGGGGTTCGCCCATCGCCCAGAATGCGTGAGTTGGAGCCCGATGACAAGTTCATCAACTGTTCCAGTTGCCTCACGATGGGCTGCAACTAATAACTCACGCAGCCGCGATAGGTCACCAACCGACTCTGGACCAATATTAAGTTGGCGCTGGTTCGCTCGCCCATCGTGACGCACGGCAACCGCCTCGCCTCCCCATACAAGTTTTGCGCCGCTAGCCCCAAAGCGCGACCAACGCCGCTCGACGTTCTCCGTCGGTCGACCGTCGGCCGTGCCATCCCAGCCCTCCATCGGCAACACACAAAACCGATTTCCAACGCGCATAGATCCAACAAGGAACGGGGTAGCAAGAACTTCGTTGGGAGCCCCTGAACGCGGGAACGCGATGTCGAGTGACGAGCAACGATCTTCGAACGCCGCGTCGGATTTCAATTTGCGAACTTGCTCAACTCCAAATCGCACGGGAGGCAGCATCGCGCATGGTCGAGGCTCTTGTACCTCGTTAGAGGTAGGACTCCTCAAAAACAGGGAAGTAAGTGGCATCATCGGTCTGGGTGGCCTCTGCGCATACGACCACTATTCGCTGCTTACCACGCTTTGTTGCGCAGGTACCCAATTCGTGACACCTTATGGGGTATGGATCGGCTCAGAATGCTACCGATCATTGCTGGGGCCATTGTTTTGGCGATGGTTACATCTTCCTGCCGCGTGCTCGTGAACCCTGATCCTGCCGACCCAATCACCTCCGATGGGTATGTAACACCAGAGTGGATAAAGGCGCGCCAGGACGGCTACCTCGCATTCGCTACCACGGCTTTGTCGCCCGGATCAGCCACAAACGTAATAGCGCACGCAGAACGTTCGCGCCGCGACCCCGCATTCTCCTTCGACGCTGCGGCCGTTACGCCAGCAGCATTTGCCGGTTCTTTCAGCAAGATCGATAACTTCGTCGACACGGCGGACTTCGATCTCTTGTACCTGATGAACCTCTGGTACGGCTACCGCGATCTTCTATCCCCGGAACTGCGCGCGGCCATCGAACAACGGATGGTTGCATTCAAATATTGGTACACCGATCCGCAGCCGACGGGCGTTATCGACGAACGCTGGTACTGGTCAGAGAACCATCGACTGCTGTTCCATGCTGAGGAATATCTATCGGGTCAAGCTTTCCCAGACATAGTTTTTTCAAACGATGGCAAGACGGGATCGGAACACAAACAACGCGCAGCCGCTTTCATTGATGCGTGGCTCACAGAGAAGACCAGATTCGGTTTCTCGGAATGGCACTCGGACGTCTACTACCAAAAGACCGCTGTAGCGTTGCTCACAATTGTCGAATGGATCGATGACCCAGTCTTGATGCGTCGAGCGGAGATGGTCCTAGACCTATTGCTGTTCGACATGGCACGACATCTTCAAAAAGGGAACTTCGGCGCGACCCATGGTCGCTCCTATATGAAAGACAAGAGTGTCGCGACAGACCAAGACACCTTCGGACTCGCAAAGTTGCTCTTCGATGACACGTCGTTGCCGTACGTCTCCACCGGCGATCCAGGAGCCGCACTCTTTGCGCGCGCCCAGCGTTACCGGATGCCGACCGTCCTTCCGCGTATAGCAAAGTTCCGTGGACCGACGCTGGACAAGGAACGAATGGGCGTTCCTCTCGACCCTTCCGCACCCGTTTCGAGCAACCCAGAGGCCCCTTACGGTTACAACTTCACCGATCCAGCGAACGTGCCGTTCTGGTGGGAACGCGGTGGACAAGCCACTTGGCAAAACGTCGAAATGACGGTCGACCAACTTACGCGATACGGACTATGGGAGAGCGCGTTTTTCAAGCCCTTCAAGCCGTTACGTGACATAGTCGGCGAGGACATGGACCTCGCGCGCGTCCTCGCGCAAAGTTTGGCACCGATGCTCGGGTTCGGATTGTTGACAGAGGTGAACACTGTCACCTACCGAACCGACACCGTCATGCTGTCAAGCGCGAACGATTACAGGCCGGGTATGTTCGGCGATCAACACCACATCTCCCAGGCGACACTCGACGAATACGCCATTGTGTTCACGACTCACCCGAAGAACGAACCTGTGCCGTACGACCAATGGCGAGACGGTGACGGTTATTGGACGGGATCGGGAAGCCTGCCGAGGGCCGCGCAACAAGGCTCAGCTGTAATTAGTCTGTACACCCCCGCGTTCGCGGTACCAGGACCTCCACTCGAGACCTTCGCTTACCTGAACTACACGCACGCTTACTTTCCACAGGAGCGTTTCGACGAAGTTGTCCAAGCGGGCAATTGGACATTCGGACGAAAGGGCGATGGATATGTCGCTCTTTGGTCGTGGCGCCCTGTGAGATGGCGAACGTACGAACCATCAATATTCACTCATGGTCTGACCGAGCCGTTTGACTTGGTAGCCGAGGGCGGTGCCGACAACGTCTGGATCACGCAAGTCGGCGATGCTCCGCACTTCGGAGATTTTGCTGCATTCCGTGACGCGATTCTGGCCTCTCCGCCAGCTGTCACACCCCTCGTGACGGACGGCGAGCTCCCCGGAGGCTTCGAAGTTGAGTGGGCCTCGCCGGTCAATGGCACACTCGGCTTCGGCACCAAATCCCCATTCACGGTGAATGGCGTTCCGCACTCGCTCACAAACTTGTATCGCTACGACAACGTTTGGAGCAAAACTCCATGGGACGCCCGCGTCATTCGGATCGAAGACGCCGCTGGTGGAATCGTCCTCGACTTCGACGCCGTCACACGTATCGCAATGTGCAAGCGCGCGCAACGGCCCAAGACAACAGGCGCCGCCGAAGGAATCGGAGCGGCGGGCGTATCAAGACCGCGCCCATGTAACGGTCGCTAGCGATCTCTGTGCATTGAGGTTACCAACCAGAGTTATGTACGAACCTGACCGAATGAACACCATTCCAATTGTCGACGTGACTCCGCTCGTGACGGGCGTGGGAAGTCCCGACGAAGCTGCACGGGCAATTGATCGTGCGTGTAGAGACATCGGGTTTTTCGCGGTAACCGGTCACGGGATTGATCCCGAACTTCCGCATCGCCTCTTG
>SHUZ01000093.1 GCA_009694415.1 Acidimicrobiia bacterium | reverse complement strand
TAGGCCTTCGTGACGAAGAACTGACCGCTCGCCCAGAAGGCCAAGACGAGCATCATGATCCCGGCGACGAGGCCGAACCACCAGAGTGAGTTGGTGTCCTTCTGGCCGAAGGCTTCGATGATCCACATCGCGCCGACTAGCAGCAAGATGAATCCGAGCATGTTGGCGAACTCGGCGAACGTAGATCTCGGGCCTAGCAGAGCTGAGATGCCGCACAACATGAGGATCACTCCGAACACGATCCATAACCACTTCCAACCCGCGGCTACCGAAGCGATCAAGAACTCCTGCACGCCAGCGACCAAGAACATGATCCCAATGATGATCCCAACAGTCTCTACTGAGTTCTCGTCGGTTTCGAGAATGATCAACGACACAATCATCCAGCCGATGCCGAGCACGAGCCAAAGCCACCACATGTGACTCATCTCTGAAAGCTCTTCGCTCTCGTCTGTCGTAAGGTCTTCGGTTCCAGCAGCCATGTTGCGCTACCCCCATTGAGAGTTTTTTGCCCAAGGGGAAGGCTAACGATTGGCGGTGTTGTCAACGGGGATATGGATCGACCTCGCCCCTAACCCATCTGCGTTTGTCGTGTAGCGCACCGCTACGGTGCATTCTGCGACAAACGGCGAGGGGGATTATTAGGGTTCCAGGCACCATGACGGCACCTTCACCCACTCCTACTCTCCCGACCGCGCCGCGTGGTTTCCATGTACTAGCCAAGCCGAGTGGCCCGATATGCAACCTCGACTGTTCGTACTGTTTCTTCCTCTCGAAAGAAGCGCTCTACCCGGGCGATCGGTTTCGCATGTCCGAGGACGTGCTGAACACCTACATCCAACAGATGCTCGAGTCTCAACTTGGTCCCGAAGTCACGATTGCGTGGCAGGGCGGGGAGCCGACCCTCATGGGCGTCGCCTTCTTTCGGCGCGCCCTCGAGCTCGTAGAACAACATCGGCGTCCGCACCAGACCGTGCACCACACGATCCAAACCAACGGCACGTTGCTCACCGACGAGTGGTGTGAACTATTTCGACAAAACGCTTTTCTCGTTGGCATCAGCATCGACGGTCCGCGCGCACTTCACGATGCGTACCGCGTAGACAAGAAGGGGGGACCCACGTTCGACAAGGTCATCGCCGGCCTCAACTTGCTCGTCAAGCACGAAGTCGAGTGGAACATCTTGTGCACTGTCCATGCCGAAAATCAAGATTGCGCGCTCGACGTGTATCGGTTCTTTCGTGACGAACTCGGCGCTCATCACATTCAGCTGATCCCGATCGTCGAGCGAGACAATGACACCGGGTTCCAACAGGGGAACGCGGTTACGGAGCGGTCCGTCGACCCCGAAGCCTGGGGGAGATTCTTAATTGCGGTCTTCGACGAATGGCTGCGAAAAGATGTGGGGACCGTGTTCATCCAGATGTTCGATGCCGCACTTGCGTCTTGGCATGGCGTGCCGCCAGCACTTTGCATATTCAACGAAACCTGTGGCAGTGCGCTCGCGTTGGAGCACAACGGCGACCTCTACTCATGTGACCACTTTGTTGAACCCGATTACCTGATCGGCAACATAATGACGACGCAAATGGTCGAGTTAGTCGCGTCGCCGCGCCAGCGAGAATTCGGAGATGCCAAACGGGACTCGCTGCCGCGATACTGCCGCGAATGTGTTGTTCGATTCGCTTGTCATGGCGAGTGCCCCAAAAATCGGTTTACAGTCACGCCAGACGGCGAAGAAGGGCTCAATTATCTGTGTGCTGGCTACATGAACTTCTTCAAGCACATAGATGCTCCGATGCGAATGATGTCAGCTGCACTGCGGCGAGGTGGTTTTGCCGATGAAGTAATGACCATGCTCGCAACCGCACCGCGCAACGAACTATGCCCCTGCGGTAGCGGTCGCAAGGCAAAGTACTGTCATGCCAACTAAATAACAGTAGGGACAAGCAGATGGCCGCAAGCACATCTAATGCCGATTCATCCACCGCTCCGCCGCGAGCCAATCTTGTACTTTTGGCACTGCTAGCTGTCGCGGCCGTAGCGAATCTGAACTTGGCTGTCGCCAGCGTAGCGCTCCCTGAAATCGGTGAGGCTTTCGTCGCCTCCCAGACGTCAATCGACTTGATCGCCGTCGGATACCCGCTCGGTCTTGCCGCCTCGGTTTTGTACCTCGGTGCGATCGGCGACCGTCATGGGCGCAAGATGATGCTGGTTCTCGGCATGTCATTGGTAATTCCAACGTCGGTGCTTGCAGCTTGGGCTCCGAACGCAAACGTGTTGTTCGGTGCGCGGCTCTTCAGTGGCGTAGCGGCGGGAATGGCTTTCCCAACGACCCTCGCTCTAATAACCGCACTGTGGTCTGGATCGGCTCGTATCAAGTCGATCGCCTTGTGGTCGGCGGTCGGCGTAGCCGTTACCGCCATGGGACCCCTCATTGGGGGAACGATTCTTGAGTTTTATTGGTGGGGTTCCATATTCCTAATAGCCGTCCCGTTTGCTGTTCTTGCGCTCTTCCTATCGCTCCGTTTTGTTCCGAGTCATATAAGTGAGAGCACTGATCCGATCGACAACATCGGAGGCTTGTTGTCCGTTGTCACTATTGGAGCGTTGATCCTTGCAATCAACTTTATAGTTGTACCGAATCGCGAATCGTTGGGTCTCGGCCTCGCGGCAATAGCGCTGGCGGGTGGAATCGGTTTCGTGATTCGTGAGCGACGCGCAAAGTTCCCGCTATTCGACCTACACGTAGCCGGGAGGCGAATTTTCTGGGTGGCAGCATCTGCGGGGGTCATCGTGTTCGGGTCACTATTGGGAGCCGCGTTCATCGGGCAGCAGTTTCTCCAGAACGTGCTTGGCTACTCGACACTTCAGGCTGGTGCTTCAATTCTCCCAGCGTCCGTATTCGTGTTGCTCGTTGTGCGGAAATCAGCGGCGTTGGTAGAAGCGCGAGGGTCTCGGTTCACGCTTCTCATCGGGTATTTCGCGATTCTCTGCGGCTTCCTGACGATGTTGCTTCTCTGGAGCGAAGGCAGTCCGTATTGGCACATCGGTCTTGCCTACGCATTCGTAGGTGTTGGTGTTGGTTTCTCGGGGACTCCAGCGTCCCGGTCGCTCACTGCGTCTGTTTCTATATTGCGTGTAGGAATGGCCTCGAGCACTGCGGACCTCGAGCGAGATTTAGGCGCGTCGATCATGCAGTCGACTATGGGCGCGTTGTTAACCGCTGGCTACGCGGCCGCAATAACGGTATCGATAGCCGGAGCGCCAAACGCCGACCAGATCACCGAAATCACGGAATCCCAACTTCGAATGTCCTTCGCTGGAGCTGCGAATGTAGCGAAGGAATACCCCCAGTATGCCGACGAGATAACAACGGCAGCGAAGGAAGCATTCATTCAAGGGTCGAACTGGGCATACGCGGTCGGGACCCTGCTCGTTTTGGTAGGCATGGCGCTTGTGTTCTTCTGTTTCCCGAAGCGCGAGGCAGAGGAGAAACTTCTAGCGGACTATCACGATGCCGATACCGCAATCGAAACCTGACCCGTTTCCGATCAAGTCCTTGGTTGTGCGGTTCCTAGCGGTCGACACTCCCGCGACCTATCTTCACGACCGCCACTAAGTCATTTCCCGTGCTTCGCATTTCCAAAATCGCATCGAGACCCGTGAGACTCGACGTGAGCGCGCCGTGGGGTGGTGCTTCCTCTGTCCAACCAACGGCTTCGACGGTCACGACGATGTCGTCTGAATCTCGATCGACGGTGACGCGGAGTTCGTCGGATCGTTTGGCCAACGCTGCGGTGAGTTCTTGGATAACCCTCAGCGTCGCGAGCGCATCGCGCGCTTCTACTTGGTTGCCGAGTGATATCCCGACTAACTCTCCGTGGGTTCCCACTTCGTCGCGTAACAACTCAAGGTCGAGAGCAACTGCAGAACGAAGTTCGACTAACACGTCCATGCCTGGTCCGATTGTGGAGCCGAGTATCGGCGTACCCGCTAAACGCGCCTGCCTATATCGTTCGAGAGCCCATAGCCCAGATGTGCGCGGGTCGGTGCCTACGCGCCGTACCCGTGCGGTAAGTTCGGCTGTCGTGTGGTGGGCTTCGGACAACTCAGCGCGAAGAGTCGATGCGCGCGTTTCGAGGTGTCGAACCGATCGACGAGCCTCGGTGAGCCGTTCGTGCTCGGCTGTCGTGGCGTCTCTCGAGATTCGCAATGCGCGGGCTAAAAGCCCCAATCCAACGCCAGTTATAGCCAGGAGCGTTGCGAACAAGATAATGACCCAAACGGCGCTTGACACTCAGGAGGGTTTAGTCGATGGCGGACACCAACCGGTGAACGGCGCCGTTGTGGTGGTTACTCAATTGTTTCCGTCGATCTGTGAAGATCTTTAGTTGTTATGTCGATCACCTCTAGCGTGCGCCTGACTATCTCGATATTTATTCTTGGAGTAACTGTCGCGGCAGGATTGGCGACAGCGATGCCGTCGGTTGCTGCACCCGTCCGCGGTCCCGTCGATATCGCGACTCGAATTGTCGAACTCGAGGCGCTTCAGACGGAACGATCCTCACAGGCAGTAGCGGCCACCACTAGTCGTGACGCCGTGCGAAATCGGCTCACCTCTGATCAAAGACTTCTTGATACCGCGCGAGCTCGTACTGACGCGCTGGGTGTTCGAGCGACAGAAGCATCTGGTCGTTATGACATGGCGCGCGATCGCGTTGGCGCGTTGGCCGCTGCCGCTTACCGCGGTGGAGTGAACAATTCTGATCTCATGTTGTTTCTGGCTTCAAGTGAACTTGGTGATTATGCCTATGACCACGAGATCGTCGCACGTGTGGTTGAGCAGCGACGCTTGGCAGTTGTTGCAGCGAAACGCGAACGTGCCACCGCTGTAGCCCTAGCGAAAGAGGCGCGCGTTTTGCGCAACCGGCTTATCGGTTCGGTGAGCACGCTCACGCGCGAATTGCAGGTCAGCGAGACTCGGGCCATCGATGCCGAAGTCGCGAACGCTCGTGTAGCGGTATGGCTTGGGCGGTGGCGAGCCATTGCAGGCGGCGTGGGGACCACGATCAGGGGTGACTCTGGCTTGACCGCGGATGAACTAGCAACATGGTTTTCCAAAGCGCGTCGCGGCGCGCGGATCACGGTGCCGATGCAAGAACTAACTCGCTTCTATTTGCATGAAGGTTCCGCGGCGGGAGTGCGAGGCGATATCGCATTTGCCCAATCGATATTGGAGACAGGCAGTTTTTGGTTTCCCGACAATGGCCAGGTATTGCCGACCGACAACAACTTTGCGGGTATGGACGCCTGCGACAGTTGTGCTTCGGGACGCCGCTATCCCGATGCACAAACCGGAGTAAGGGCCCAACTACAACTCTTGCGCGTATATGCAGACCCGAATCTGCGTAACGAGATGCTGGATCCTCCAGCGGTCAATCCGCGCCTGGATACCCACTTCCTCAAGGGACGTGTCACGACATGGGGAGGGCTAACTCACACGTGGGCGACCGCGAACGCGTACGGAGACCGCATAATCGCGATCTACGCCGAGATTCTTGCGTGGCTTCAGGCAAGGGCCGACCTTTAGACGCTACGCATTGACCTTCGCTTCAGACTCTTCACCGGGTTTGGCTTCGATTTCGCTCAGGGGACTGCGGGCCACCAAGAACATGAGCGTTGTCACGAAGACGATGAGCATCATTCCAAGAACTTGGACACCCGAATCGTTGAGCAGTGTGCCAAGCACGGCGAGCGTTCCGAATGCGATGCACCCGGCACGCATAGTTGGGATCCATGCGCAAACCCGGTCGAGCCAGTCGGTTCGGAAAATCGCGAACAGGACCACTGCGAGGATCACTAATACTGCGAGTACCCAACCGGTATGTGAAAACGTGCTTGACATCAGTAACGCCTTGCGACCGATCACCGTCGTGAACCCACCGATACCCTCGTCACCCATCTTCTCGAAGAACCGGCCGATGTGGGTGCGCTTTCCGGCTGGGCGCGCGAGATCCGCGAGCCCGACAAGTAGCCCGACAAGTAGCCCGACCGCAACGAGGCCGATACCTAGAGCGATTACGGCACGGACTTTCAGCCTTCGACCGGACAAGAGAAGCACCAGAAGTGCGAACGCGGGTGCCGCGGAGATTGCTCCACCGAAGTCCTGGCCCCATATTGGAGATCCGACGACGATCAGTACCCCGGCCAGAAGAGAGACAGCGATCCAAGTTCCTTTCTTTCCGTGTACTCGCCAAACGATGAGTGTTGCTAGTAACAGCGCGGCGGCACACAACTGGGCCGATGCAGGATTTCCTAGTCCTGCTAAACGGATTCCAACGGTGGGTGTATAGCCGAAGACCGTGTTCAGTTCGAGGTGCGCGCCAGTCAGTGCGTCGAGTACATGGATCGCAACCACCGCGCCGAGCGCGACCATCAGGGAGTCGACGGGTTGGCGCCGCCCCGCGATCATGCATGCCGAAGCGAAGGCGGTGGCGAAAACGGCAAGGCCAGCGAAGTACGCAAGCGGGCCCCACTCATCGAACGGCAGCACACCTACAACATAAGTTCCAACGAGATATGCGAGTAGCCCGATTGACAACCATGGGACTGCTGTGCGACCGGCACCGCGTCGGAGCAGGAGTAGCGCAACTATCGCGAACGCGATTGCGAGCGTTATGAGCACTGCAGTTGCGGGACCGATCATGCCGTCGCGCAATACGGCCTCGCGATTCGCGCGAACGAGGAAACGCATGCGTCCCGCAAAATCCGTGTCAGTTGAAACGACCTCCGCGGGTCGCCCCTCCATCTCGGTCGGTCGATCTATCCCGAGAACATCTAGGACCGTTGGGGCTATGTCGACGATCTGCAGAAAGCCCGCGCGGCGGGTGGTGCTTGATTCAAGGTAACCAGGGGTGACCCCAGGGGAGTGAAGGGCAACAATTGCGAGTTCGCGTTGTCGTCCAGAGTGGTAGGGCCCAACAATAAGAACCGCGTCTCGCTCGAGATCTACGCGCTCCAGCAAACTGGCGAGAAGCGCGTCGGCGGCCGAAAGCGCTTTTGAGCGTGCAAGCACCCTTTGTTCTGGAGTTGCCAGCGGGCGGTAAGCATCGGCGCGTGCAAGGTCAGATGCCTCGACTAGCACCACTGAACGGCGTGTCTCGAAGTATTTCGGGAAGGCGTCGATCACTTGCTCTGGGTCGAGGCGCACACCGAAGGGAGCGGTGACATCCTTGAGCAGCAACTGGCGCGTAACGGTTCCCGGAACGCGTCCGGTGTTGTCGATCAGCGCGAGCGCCGCCTCGCGATGTAGTTGCAATTCCGGCGCAGTTAGTTCGTCGGTGTCTGCATTCGCAATCACCGATCGAGCGATGTCGGCTTCGCGTAGCGCGCGACCTAGGGCCCCGGGTTCAGCATCAAATGTTTGAGCGCTGTTCTCATCGACGATTGCGGGAAAACCCAGCGCGCCGATTTGACCGTCGGCGGCAACTCCGGTTCTTCTCTTGAAGACTTCGGCTGCGGTGCTATCTCCGTAGTGTTCGCCCGGGGCGAGGTTTTGGCCAGCCAGCTCGGTGGACGCAATCGACCTGCTTCCAGCGCCCAAAGCGGTATAGCCGTTCGCGGGATCGGTATCTTGTCGAACTGAACGAGTAGAGAGGGCGCCGATCGCGGAGTCGGCCAAGAGCCGGTGCAGCGTAGGTAGATTGGCATCGCGCACTTCGATCCATGAGACCGCGGGCAATGAGACAATCAGAACGCTTCTGGCCTGGTTCACCTTGGCAGCGGTCGCGCCTGCCGGCGTATCGCCGGGCATGAGAAGTGCGATCGCGATTATGCCGGCGGTTATGCCACAGGTCGCTCTCCAGAACCGGTTCATGTGCCTTTGATAATGCCACTCGGGAACGAGGGGGCATGGTGCAGCGTTCTGATAGGCAATAGGGCCACAATGGTGACCCCCGACAAGCAAGGCAGTTCCTTGGCCATCGATCTCGCGAATCAGACGCAGGCGCGCGGCGTCGAAACTTTCGCTGAACAAGATCGAATCGGCGCTCCCGCATTACCAAACACAAGATCTAAGCGCTTTTGGGCGCTGTTGGGGATCCTTATATTGGCGACGGTCCTGCTCCGGATGCCCGGATTCTTCGTCGAGGTATTTAATTCTGACGAAACCTTTCTCGCGACCCAAGCCGAAGTGATCAATGAGGGCGGTCGTCTGTATGAGGAGGCGACCGATCGGAAGCCTCCACTTGTTCCGTACCTCTACGCAGGGGTATTCGCTGTCACTGGTACCACGGCGCTCTGGTCCATTCGACTGCTTGCCATGGCGGCGGTTGTTATGACAGCGATGCTGCTCGCGGTAGAAGCGCGGCGGCGTTACGGAGAGTACGCGGCGTGGACAGCTGGCCTGTTGTTCGTATTTGCATCGGTAGCTTTCGCACCGCAGGACGGTCAAGCGGCGAATTTTGAGATCTTCATGTTGCCTGCGATGACTGGTGCAGTGTTGCTGGCCGCGCGACGCCGCATGTTCGCGGCAGGGGTAGCTATTGCGATCGCGACGTTGGCGAAGCAGACGGGTGCCGCGACTCTGTTGCCCGTTATCTATTTGGCGTGGCAGGCCACAGAAGATGATGCAATTTCCCGCGGGAGGAAGCGACAAATTGCCGAAGCCCTCGCCGGATTCGCGCTGCCACTAGCGGTGGTTGCGTTATTAATTGACCCTGGTGACCTTTTGTTTTGGGCAGTGCTCGGGAACGGCTCCTACCTGGGCATTGGGTCGGCGTCTCTGTACGTCCTAGGTCTATTCGCCGTCATGACGCTTGCGTTTCTCGCGTGCAACTTGCCGATTGTTTGGACTCTTCCGCGAGCCTGGAAAGAGCGTCGTCAA
>SHUZ01000092.1 GCA_009694415.1 Acidimicrobiia bacterium | reverse complement strand
GATCTACACCGCACGTCTACAGCGCGGCTACAACCTCGGCCATTAGTTCGCCAGCCTCCGTTGGGTTCATTCCTACCAAGACCCCTGCTTCGCGAAGAGCGTCCATCTTCGCTGCCGCAGTTCCTTTGCCGCCAGACACAATTGCTCCCGCGTGACCCATCTTTTTCCCCGGAGGCGCCGTAACCCCAGCGATGTATGACACGACGGGCTTGGACATCGATGACTTGATGAACTCCGCCGCTTCCTCCTCCGATGTTCCGCCAATCTCGCCGAACATCATGACCGCTTTTGTTTCTGGGTCTTCTTCGAATGCGCTTAGGCAGTCGATGAACGAGGTGCCGGGTACTGGATCTCCGCCGATTCCTACACAGGTGGTGACACCGATGCCCTTCTGCTGGAGTTCATAAAGCGCTTGATAAGTAAGCGTTCCCGAACGGCTAACGATGCCGACTGGGCCGCCAGGCTTTGCAATGTGACCCGCTGTAATGCCGATGTTTGCTTTGCCAGGGCTGATGATGCCGGGGCAGTTAGGGCCAAGCAACCGCACGTCTGGGAAGTCGCGCCGCAACTTGTTGAACAACCAAGCTTCATCATGTGCGGGCACACCTTCAGTTATCACGACGATCAGCTTCACTCCACCAACGGCTGCGTCGATGACGGCATCACGCACACCCGGAGCCGGGATAAAAACACACGATGTGTTCGCGCCTGTAGCGCGCACCGCGTCACTAACGCTCGCGAATATCGGGACGCCGTCTACCTCTTCGCCTGCCTTCTTAGGGTTCGTGCCAGCGACAACCTGGGTTCCGTACTCGCGGTTGATCTTGCCGTAGAACCGCCCTTGCGATCCCGTTAAACCTTGGTACACAACCTTTGTGTTCTCGTCAACGAAGATGCTCACTTGCCTCCTCCAGAAGATGCAGCGGCAAGTTCCACTGCTTTGCGCGCGGCTTCGAGCATTGTCGGTTGCATCTGTAACGCGTCCGATAGATGAGCTGACAAGATCTCGCGACCTTCGTCGGCGTTCGTGCCGTCGAGGCGAACCACGATCGGCGAATCAATGTCGACACGCTCGAGTGCCGCCAAGATGCCATTGGCAACTTCCTCGCCCTTCGTGATACCGCCGAAAATATTTATGAAGATCGATCTCACGTTCTTGTCGCTGTTGATCACCTCAAGCGCTCCGGCCATAACGTCTGCGTTCGCACCACCACCGATGTCTAGGAAGTTCGCGGGAGCACCGCCGACCTGACTCACGATGTCAACCGTGCTCATGGCAAGTCCAGCGCCGTTAGCGATGATTCCCACGGAACCCTCGAGCCCCACATACTGCAAGTTTCGCTCGTGAGCCATCGCTTCGCGAGCGTCGCGCAGTTGGGTCGCGTCGTATTCCTTGTACTCGGGGTGACGGAACACCGAGTTGTCATCAAGGCTCACCTTCGCGTCAAGCGCGTGCACTCGACCATCAGGAGTGAGAATGAGCGGATTGATCTCTGCAAGATCCGCGTCGCCATCGACGTAGGCCGTATACAACTTCATGAGGATGTCTACGGCGCCCTCTGTGGCTTTCGGGTTCAGTTTCGCGGCAGCAACCCACTCACGACACTGTTGTTCGGTAAGGCCATCGACAGGATCAATGTGAATCTTCGCGATCGCGTCTGGATCGTTCGCGGCGACCTCCTCGATCTCCACACCCCCCTGAGCGGACAACATCCCGAGGTGAAGCTTCGCTGCCCGATCGAGTGTGAAACTCGCGTAGTACTCCTCGTCTATGTCGCTCGCCTTCTCCACCCAAACGACATCGACACGATGCCCTTTGATGTCCATATCAAGAATGTTCGAAGCGTGCTTACGCGTTTCTGCGGCATCCGATGCGAGCTTGATGCCCCCTGCCTTGCCACGACCACCAACTTGCACTTGAGCCTTGACGACAACCGGAAATCCGATTCGCTCCGCGACTGCAACCGCTTCATCGACGGTTGTGACCGCGTCACCGTCTGAAACAGGAATGCCATATTGCGCGAACCATTTCTTACCTTGATATTCGAACAGGTCCACGAAACTCCTCTGAGAGAACTGGGCGGGACTTAGCCCGCGACTGATGCCTCGCGCGTGTCGAGTGCAGATTCGAGCCAATCACTAATTGATACGAGAGTGGCTCCGGGCGTGAACAGTGCGCCCACTCCCAACTCCTTGAGTGCAGCGATGTCTGTCTCGGGGATTATCCCGCCGCCAAATACGACCACATCATTCAGTCCTCGCTCGCCGAGCAATTCGATAATGCGCGGGAACAAAGTCATGTGGGCACCAGAAAGCAATGAGAGACCCACAGCATCGGCATCTTCTTGCAGCGTTGTTTCGGCAATCTGTTCAGGAGTCTGATGAAGTCCCGTGTAGATGACCTCAAAACCGGCATCGCGCAATGCTCGTGCGATCACCTTGGCGCCCCGATCGTGGCCATCGAGTCCGGGCTTCGCTATGACGACTCGATACCTGCGCTGCATGCGGCTGGAACCCTACCTATGGCTCCCGGCTGGACTCCACCTCGGGAACTGACGACACTCTGCACGTGAAGAGTGAACCGAACGACGTCAAGCTTCTGATCGGGGCCGCAGCGGCCGTCCTGGTAGCAGGGTTACTAATCGCCGCCGTGATCTTGGTAGTCCTGAACCGGGCCGGAGACGCCGACTACGACCGTCCCGTCGCCTTTGGCGAAGCGCTAGCACTCCGTAACAACATTGCCGCTGAAGGACCTGTCAACTTCGCGGGCTCCACAGGCGACACAGGGTTCTGGATCGCCCTCGAAGATCATGAATTAGTGGCACTGCTGGTCGCTCAACCAGGTAGAGAAAACTGCAACGTTCGCTTTGCATTATCAAAAGGTGGGTTCGTTGACTGTCATGACACGCGATTTGAGACGGTAGAGCTGGCTCGATACCGCAGCAAAGTGCCGACTGCAGGGAAGAACAAGGGGATATTCGTGGTCGACTTGACCGAAGTTGAAAATGCTCCGCGACCACCAGTGGGTTAGATCTTTTTCATTGGGGCCCAGGCGAGGAGCAGACGCTTTTCTCCAGCATCGCGGAACCGCACCACGGCCTCTGCCTTGTCCCCTTGTCCGATCACATCCAGGATCACTCCCTCACCGAACTTCTCGTGCATTACGTCGTCGCCCATGCGAAGCCCTGCTCCCTCGGCACCGCGCGCTCCAACGGGTTCACGATTCACAACCGCCATGGCCGTTGCCACAATCGCGTCACGATGCTCACCAATGCTTCCCGACCGTGAGCGACTCGGCTGTTCCCCTTGTGATTGCACAAGCGCCTCAGGAATTTCCGAAAGGAACCGACTCGGTGGGTAGTAGTCGGTCATCCCGAACAGTTGTCGAGACCACGCATGACACAAGTAGAGCCGCTCACGGGCGCGCGTGATTCCTACATAACAAAGCCGGCGCTCCTCTTCGAGGGCGTCGGCATCTGTAAGTGATCGCATGTGTGGGAAGATTCCATCTTCAAGACCGGTTACGAACACGATCGGAAACTCAAGACCCTTCGCACCATGCAACGTCATAAGCGTGACCGTTGACTCCTCTTCGTCAAGAGAGTCGAGATCGGTAACGAGCGACACGGCTTCAAGAAACGCTTGAATACGCGCAAGGCCTCGTGGCGCTTCCGGGGATTCTTCCAATCCCGCAATCGCAACGAGACCCGCGAGTTCGCCCGCGTTCAACTGTTCATCAAACTCGCGAGCGACACCAACAAGTTCCGCCAGGTTTTCGATCCTTCCTTGCGCTTCAATGCTTTTTTCCGCCTCTAGTTCGGCGACGTAACCCGTCAGCTCGAGCATCAACTCCAGAGTCCCTGACACTCCGCCTACCTCTGCGCCGTTCTCAAGTGCCTCCATAACCTCGATGAGATCACGAATACCGCCAAGTGCCTTCCCGCTCACACCGGCGGCAGCTCCGTCGCGAATTGCCTCGCGAAATACCTGTCCTTCGCGCTTGGCGTACGCATCGACTCGCGCCACCGAGGCGTCACCTACTCCGCGTTTGGGAACATTGACGATGCGCTTCCAGGCCACCTCGTCGTCTGGATTGACCAGTGCGAGCAAATAGGCGAGGGCATCTTTCACTTCTTTGCGGTCATAGAACTTGGTGCCACCGATGATCCTGTAAGGAATTCCAGCGCGCACTAGAGCTTCTTCGAGCACACGACTCTGCGCATTGGTTCGGTAGAAGACCGCAACATCGGCAAACCGCGCTCCTTCGGTATCTGAAAGACGATTTACCTCGCTGACCATGAAAGCTGCTTCATCATGTTCGTCCTCAGCCTGGTACCGGACGATCAACTCGCCACCGGCTTGTTCGGTCCAAAGGTTTTTCGGACGGTGCGAGAGGTTGTTCGCGATTACGGCGTTCGCAGCATCGAGGATCCGCTCGGTGGATCGATAGTTCTGGTCCATGATGATGATGGATGCTTCAGGAAAGGTTTCCTCGAATCGCATCAGGTTTCGGTAGTCCGCGGCGCGGAAGCTGTATATCGATTGGTCGGCGTCGCCAACAACCATGCAATTGCGATGTTCTTCTGAGAGCATCCGGATGAGTTCCCATTGAGCGATGTTGGTGTCCTGAAATTCATCGACGAGGACGTATCCGAAACGATTACGCCAGCGCTCCAACGCTTCAGGATGCTCCTTCAACAAGCGCACGACCAAGAGCAGCAAGTCGTCGAAGTCAACAGCGGACGATGCCGCTAGCCGCCTTTGATATTCGAGATAGACCGCTGCGACTTTCGTCTCGTGATGGGTCATAGCTTTCGCACTCGCGTCCTCCGCGGTAACGAGTTCATTTTTCATCGCGGAAATAGCGTTGTGCAATCGACGTGGAGGGAAACGCTTCGGATCTAGGTCAAGATCTCGGCGCACGTAATCAACAAGGCGTGACGCATCGGACTCGTCGTAGATCGAAAAGGAGGTTCGATAACCGAGAAGCCCTGCGTCGCGTCGCAGGATGCGCGCACACGCAGAATGAAAAGTCGATACCCACATCCGATTCGCGACCGGACCAACTAATTCGCCAACCCGCGACTTCATTTCAGCAGCTGCCTTATTGGTGAACGTGATTGCAAGAATCTCAAACGGTGAGAGCTTGCGATCTCCAACCAGGTACGCGACTCGATGCGTTAACAGCCGCGTCTTCCCCGATCCCGCGCCGGCAATCACCAGAACTGGACCATCGGGAGCGGTCACAGCCTCGCGTTGCACAGGATTCAGACCACTGAATAGATCGGCGCCGGGAGTTTCAGGATTCATGAGCGCCTAATCGCGTCTTTCTACTCCCACTCGATCGTGCCGGGTGGCTTGCTCGTCACGTCATAGGCCACCCTGTTGACTCCGGGTACCTCATTGATCAACCGACTCGAAATGCGCTCAAGCACCTCATATGGCAAACGCGCCCAGTCGGCCGTCATCGCGTCATCGCTAGTTACGGCACGAATCACGATCGGATACGCGTAGGTGCGGTCATCGCCCATCACGCCTACCGTGCGCACCGCGGGCAGTACGGCGAAGCTCTGCCAGATCTCGCGGTATAGGCCGGCGCGGCGAATCTCTTCCACGACAATCGCATCGGCTCGCTGAAGTATCTCTACGCGCTCAGGTGTGATCGTCCCAATGATGCGCACACCAAGACCGGGACCTGGAAACGGCTGGCGCCAGACAATCTCCTCTGGCAGGCCGAGTTCTTCGCCAACTGCTCGTACCTCATCCTTGAAAAGAGCGCTGAGTGGCTCGACCAATTCGAAATTCATGTCCTCAGGCAAGCCTCCAACGTTGTGGTGACTCTTGATCACAGCGTTGTCACCGCCACCCGATTCGACAATGTCGGGATAAAGCGTTCCCTGCACAAGAAAACGAGCATCTGACATGTCGCGCGCTACTTCTTCGAAGACCCGGATGAATGTCTCACCAATGATCTTGCGCTTTGCTTCTGGCTCGACAACATCGTTCAATGCATTGAGGAACCTGTCACCAGCCTTCACATGAACGAGGTCCAAATTGAATTGTCTACGAAACGTTTCTTCGACTTGTTCGGCTTCATTGAGGCGCAACAACCCTGTGTCCACAAACACACACGTCAACTGGTCGCCAACCGCCTTGTGCACCAGTGCGGCAGCGACCGCAGAATCGACGCCTCCGGATAGTCCACAAATCACTTGTTTGTCACCGACCTGCGCACGGATATCGGCAACTGCACGTTCAATGATCGAGACGTTGGTCCAGGTCGGTCGGCATCCAGCAACGTCAAAGAGAAACGCTTTAAGAATGTCTCGACCCTGATCGGTATGAGCGACTTCGGGATGGAACTGCAATCCGTAAACGCGGCGGTCAGGGTCACCGAAAGCCGCGGCAGGTGTTTCAGGGGTAGAAGCAAACACACGGAACCCTTGTGGAGCCGAGGTGATCGTGTCGGAGTGACTCATCCACACAACCTGTTCGCTCGGTTGTTCACGGAAGAGTGCACCCGGCTGCGCGACGGTTAGGTCGGTCCCGCCATATTCGCCTCGTCCGGTTTTAGCCACTTCTCCACCAAGATCGCGTGCAATCAACTGCGCGCCGTAGCAAATCCCAAGCACCGGAACACCTGAGTCATAGAGAGATGGGTCAATGGACGGAGCGGCATCGAGGTGCACCGAGGCCGGACCACCCGAGAGGATGATTGCCTTCGGCCGCTTCTTAAGCATCTCGGTGACCGGCATAGAGCGAGGAACTATTTCGGAAAATACGTGAGCCTCGCGAATACGCCGAGCAATTAACTGCGCGTACTGTGCTCCGAGGTCGACGACGAGCACCACATCATGGTCTCCGTCATTCACGGCGTCAGCGACAACCCGCACTGCATCGAGAGCAACATCAGCGGCCCATCCCGATGCCTTGCGATCTCTGCAGGCTCTTTCCTTCGGTCTGCAACGAGGGAGCAACCATCACCTCTGCCTTTTGGAACTCCTTGACCGTCTCGTAGCCAGTGGTGGCCATCGATGTGCGCAGCGCTCCGAACAGGTTCATCGTTCCATCATTTTCATGTGCGGGGCCAGTGAGAATTTCCGCTATAGAGCCCTTCTGCCCGGCCCAAACGCGTGCGCCGCGCGGGAGCGATGGGTGGAACGTAGCCATGCCCCAGTGAAAGCCGCGGCCAGGAGCTTCAAAAGCACTCGCGAGCGGTGACCCGAGCATTACGGAATCGGCGCCACATGCAATGGCTTTCGCAATGTCGCCGCCGGTTCGCATTCCACCGTCTGCGATCACATGCACGTACACGCCCGTCTCATCGAGATGCCGGATGCGCGCACCCGCAGCGTCGGCGATGGCCGTAGCTTGGGGAACACCAATACCCAATACACCGCGGGTCGTGCACGACTGGCCTGGACCTACCCCAACGAGAACCCCAACCGCGCCGGTTCTCATCAAATGCAATGCAGTGCTGTAACTGGCGCAACCGCCAACGATCACCGGTATCTCGAATTCACGGATGAACTTCTTGAGATTGAGCGGCTGTCGATCCGGCGACTTCGAGACATGCTCGGCGCTCACCACGGTTCCCTGGACTATGAGCACGTCAAGTTCCGCATCAAGAACGTTTTTTGCAAACTGTTCAACCCTTTGCGGCGTCAACGATGCACACGTGAGAACACCTGCGTCTTTGATTTCGCGAATGCGTAATGAGATCAACTCGTCTTTTATCGGCTCTTGGTAGAGCTCCTGCATGCGACGGGTCGCCTTGTCCGCATCAAGCCCGGCTATCTCCTCAAAAATAGAATCGGTGTCTTCGTAACGCGTCCAGAGGCCTTCAAGATTGAGGCACGCGAGTCCGCCGATTCTGCCAATCTCGATCGCGGTCTTGGGTGAGACAACACCGTCCATCGCAGAGGCGATGAGTGGAAGTTCTAGATGGAATGCATCAAAGTCCCAAGCAATATCGACGTCCTCGGGATCGCGTGTACGACGGCTCGGCACGATGGCGATGTCATCGAAACCGTATGCCCTTCGACCCGACTTGCCTATCCCGATCTCTACTTCCACCCTGGGTGGCTCCTGTCGCTCGCGCCCGCTAGGAACCCTTGATCCTAGTGGGCCTCTAGTGGCGTTGACGGCTCGAACGGGTCAGCCGGTAACGACGAATTGCGCCTACGTTTTTTACGTCGAAACACCGTGGAGACAATGGCTCCGATCGCTACTCCAACCGAGATATACATCGCCATGCGCGACCAACGATTCGGGCCGTAGGTGAGTTGGACGGTTCCACCGGACGCGATCGTCCAACCGTTCGCGTAGCCGTTCGCCTCAACATGCTGTTCGGTCGGGATGCCCTTGGCTTGCCAACCGTGACCGAACGATTCGTCGAGCACAAGAAACGCTGGGTAGTCGCCGCCCGAAACTTTCGCCTTGAACGACGACGCGCCACTTTGTGACCACTCGACATTCGCTGGCTCAGCCTGAGGCCAGACCGGCGTTACGTCGACAATCACCGGCGATACGGGCCCGACGCTTAGCCGACGGTACTCAGTGATGGTTCCCGACGAACCGGCGTCCGCGTACAGGTACAGCCGCGCGCCGGTCGTACCGGCATCGGGAGATATCTCGGCTACATAGGTTTTCCAATTGGAACTCGACGGCAACCGCTTCATCGTTGCGCACCGATTGGGTCCTTCGAGCCACAGACAGATTCGCGCGGACTGGCCACGAACGGTGCGCACGTCCATCGACAAGGTAAAGGCCCCCGACAACAGATGTGACGGAATGGCAGCATTCACACAAGCGGAGTGTGCAGCAGCCTCGAGGCGTAAACCATCGGGTATGTCCTGTATGCGCAGGCCTACTTCCTCTGGCTTGCGGTCATCGTAACGATGGCAATC
>SHUZ01000091.1 GCA_009694415.1 Acidimicrobiia bacterium | reverse complement strand
ACATCGATTCACACCCACAGCTCGCTATTCAGGTCGGCCGACGCTTGATCTTCCCTTGCCCACGTCCGCTACCCGAGCACGACGACACGGACGCGTTGCGTTCCCATAGCGAACCTACGGGGAATGTCGATCCGGTGCAAAGCGATGGCGCTCCCAGCGTCGACACCGTCCCGACCGTCCCGACCGTCCCGACCGTCCCGACCGCAGACGATGCCCTATCAGGCCACGCGATGGACATCGACGCGGCAAGTGAAGGGACGGGCCTTGGAGCCGCAGGATTTTCCGACGGCACTCCCATAGGCGGAGATGGCAACGTCACCGACGGCACTCCCATAGGCGGAGATGGCAACGTCGCCGACAGCACTCCCATAGGCGGAGATGGCAACGTCGCCGACAGCACTCCCATAGGCGGAGATGGCACACCATCGGCCACTCAGGACGTAGGGCCTGGGCTGTGCTTGAGTGCGGCGTATTTGATCTACTGTTGCCCACAATGATCGAAGGCTCTGCCTCATCGTTAGTTGAACGAATCGCAGATCGCACCGCAAGGGTTGTGATCATCGGCCAGGGATATGTAGGGCTCCCGGTTGCGATGCGGGCCGTCGAGGTTGGGTTCAACGTTGTCGGAGTCGATGTCGACACCCGCCGCGTAAACGCACTAAAAGAGGGCCGTTCATACGTGGAGGATGTGCCGGGCGAGCGCCTTGCTTCCGCTCTGGCCTCTGGTTATTCGGTGGCCGAATCTCTCGACGAACTAGATGGTTTCGACGTCGCAATTATCACTGTGCCCACGCCCCTGCGCGACGGAACCCCCGACTTGAGCTACGTCGAGTCTGCTGCCGCGTCACTAGCTGCGATCCTTTCAGTGGGCGCGTTAGTCGTTCTCGAGTCGACTACATACCCCGGCACAACCGAAGAACTCGTCGCGCCAATTCTCGAAACTTCAGGGCTGGTCGCAGGCAAAGATTTCATGCTCGGGTACTCGCCAGAACGAATTGATCCCGGAAGCGAACATTGGCGATTCGAGAACACGCCCAAAGTTATTTCCGGCATCGATGCAGATTCGCTACGGGCGGTAGACGCGTTCTACAGCGCGCTTGTCGACAAGACCGTTCCCGTTGCTAGTCCTGCAGAAGCCGAGATGGTGAAACTTCTCGAGAACACATTTCGTCATGTGAACATCGCTCTCGTAAATGAATTGGCAATGTTCGCTGGCGACTTAGGAGTCAACATTTGGTCCGCCATCGATGCGGCATCCACCAAGCCATTTGGTTACATGAGGTTCACTCCTGGTCCCGGGGTTGGAGGCCACTGTCTACCGGTAGATCCTTCATATTTGTCGTGGAGAGTACGCAGGCGTTCGGGACACGCGTTCCGCTTCGTCGAACTTGCAAACGATGTCAACGAACACATGCCAGACCATGTTGTGCGGCGGGTCGCTAACTTGCTCAACTCCAACGGGCGCCCCGTGAAAGACACGCGCATCCTGTTGCTTGGTCTCGCATACAAAGCATCAACATCCGACTGGCGCGAGTCTCCTTCAATAGTCGTTGCAGAACGTTTGGGCGCGCTCGGTGCCGCGATTACAGCGTGTGACCCATACATCGCAAGGGCCAAGCCGCCGGGACTCCCGTTTGAACTCGTCGACTTCGGAAAAAACGCTCTGCAGTCCTGCGACCTTGCGATCCTGCTCGTCGACCACCCGGACTTTGACCCGGAGATGATCTGTGCCCATGCTCCGCTTGTGTTTGACGCGAAAGGTGTGTTGCGGGGCAGAACTATGAACGGCGAAGTCCTTTAACGGATTGGACCGAAGCGCCGATTTGTAGCCTTTCGCATTACCTAGGCGCGCCAATCCCCCGCTAGGACGACGGTAGACTTCCCCTCTCATTACTGGGATACCGACTGGACTACGAGGGGGCCGTCGCCGATGACGACGTCCGCGCAAAGTGGCGCGAGCGCCGAGACCGGCAACCTGCAGGCCCTGCGTCCTGCGAACTGTCGGCTCTCCGCTCTTGGCTATGCACTGTTCGCGCTACTCGTTTACGTGCCAGTACTCCTCACCGATCCCGGAAAAGTCGAAGCCGATACCAAGAGTTACCTCTACCTAGACCCAGGTCGCTTCCTTAGCGGGGTTAGTTCCTTGTGGGACCCGCACATCGGACTAGGCACGGTGAGCCATCAAACGATCGGGTACCTATTCCCACTCGGCCCGTTCTACTGGGTTACCGAGGTCGCCATGGGCCTCCCCGCCTGGGTGGCCCAACGGCTCTGGCTCGGGACCTTGTTATTCATGGCGGGTCTCGGGATGGCGTATCTCCTACGCACGCTTTCTGTGCGCGGACCAGGTGTTCCCGTCGCGATGCTCGCGTTCGCATTGAGCCCGTACGTCATCGAGTTTTCTGCGCGCCTGAGTGTGCTGCTTGGTCCGTGGGCAGCGCTTCCATGGCTTCTCGCGTTTGTTATACGCGGCCTGCGTGTAGGCGGATGGAAGTATCCGGCACTCTTCGCCCTCACGGTGCAACTGGTTGGCGGAGTGAATGCGACCGCTCTTCTTTATGCGCTCATCGGACCGATGGCTTGGTTCCCGTACGCGGTTTGGGTGCGCCGGGACGTAACGCTGCGGCGCGCATGGTCCGTCGCATGGCGCATCAGCGTATTGACCATCGCCACTTCCCTTTGGTGGGTGATTGGCCTTTATACCGAAGGTCGATTCGGTATGGGCATCCTTCGCTTTACCGAATCGATCGAAACAGTTTCAGCTACTTCTACCGCAACAGAGATCTTGCGCGGACTTGGTTATTGGTTCTTCTATGGCGGCGACGTAAGCGGACCATGGAACGACTCTCTGATGGACTTCACGAGACGACCGTGGCTAATCGCGGTGAGTTTCGCCATCCCGACGTTGTCATTGCTCGGTGCAGCGCTCATCCGCTGGCGCGACCGAGCGTTCTTCGCTGCCATGATTCTCCTAGGCGTTACCGTCGCTGTCGCAGCATCGCCCTATGACGACCCGACACTCCTAGGCCGCGTCTTCAAAGCTTTTGCTACAAGTTCAACAGCGGGATTTGCTCTCCGAAGCACAGCGCGCGCTGTTCCCTTGATGACTCTCGGGCTCGCCGTACTTTTGGGCGCAGGGATAACCGCCATATGCACTGCGCTCGCAGCACGCGATCGTAAGTGGGTCGGAATCGTGGCTGCAACCGTGGTCGGCGCAATGTGCATTGCAAACGCGCCTGGGATCTGGAATGGGCGCTATTACAGCCAGTACTTGGAACGCGACGAAGAGATTCCTACGTACTGGAAGGAAGCTCTTGCATATCTAGATGCGCGTCCTCACGACACACGCGTGTTGGCATTGCCTGGTAGCGACTTCGCTTCGTACCGTTGGGGCGACACGATTGATCCGATAGAACCGGGCTTGATGGATCGACACTATGTAGCGCGCGAGTTGGTTCCATGGGGAGGAGAGGCATCCACAAACCTACTGATCGCGCTTGACCACCGGTTACATGAACGGTTCCTGGATCGCGACTCGATTGCTCCCATAGCGCGGCTCATGGGAGTCGGCGACGTGCTCTTGCGTATGGACCTACAGACCGACCGCCGCGGTCTCATCCCAGCGCGCGAGATGTGGGCTGACCTAACAGAACGGGGTGGAGCGGAGGGATTGGGAGCAGCAAAAACATTCGGCACCAAGATTCCTGGATCGTTACTGGCGCCCGACCTAGGTGACCCTTCCAAACCCCGCAAACCCGATCCTCCGCCCGTCGCTGTGCTCGAGGTTGTGGATCCAATCAATATTGTGCGCGCCAAGAGCGCTTCATCTCCATTGATCGTGGACGGCGATGGCGAAGGGCTGCTTTACCTGGCATCAACACGCATGCTCGATGCGCGACGGGTAGTTCTCTATTCGCCTAGCTTCGAAAACGATCCAGATGCGTTGCGTAATGCAACCACCGGCGGTGCGTCATTGATCGTCACAGACTCCAACCGAAAGCGAGGAATGCGTTGGTCTGGGATGCACGATAACTACGGATACACGGAAGACGCTGGAGAAAAACCCCTGCGTGAAGATCTCCTAGACCAAAGACTCGAAGTTTTCCCCGGGTCTACCGATGCTTCGCGTACCACTACGGCGCTTCGTGGTGTTCGATCCGTGTTGGCTACCAGTTACGGAACACCTGCGTTCGGCTATGCCCCGTCGGGCCGTCCATCACAGGCACTCGATCGCGACCTTCGAACTGCCTGGGAAGTAGCGTCAGGAATGCCGACGGTCGGTCCAGAAAGACTCCGCATTGAACTCAACGATCCGATCACGACTGATCGCATACATCTCGTTCAGGCATTCGAAGGGCCGCGGGGTCGGTGGATAACGCGTGTAGGCGTCCGCTTCGATGATGGCCCGGAAATCTTGCGCGATCTAGGTCCAGTGTCTCGCTCGCGCAAGGGCCAAGATTTGAATTTTGAGTCGCAAACATTTGACACAGTCGAACTGCGGATCGTTGGTACCGGCGCAAACAAGGTTGCAGACGTTCCAACGGAGAAAGGACGCCGACGTACTACGGGAGTTGGTTTCGCGGAAGTCGAACTCATCGACGACAGTCCTGGCGCAGAACCCGTCCGCGCCAGTGAAGTAGTAACGATGCCAAGCGACATGCTCGCAACCCTTGGACAACAATCCGCGACGCATCCACTGGCATTCGTGATGAACCGTGCAGAAAGGGACCTCACGCGGCGGTTCCAACTGCCCACATCACGCGACTTCGCGATTACGGGCGACGTTGCCTTGAACTCGAGCGCGCGCGACGATGCGATCGACCGCGCGCTCGGTATTCCAGATGCGAGTGAAGGTGGAATCACCGTCACCTCGAGCGAGCGTCTGCCCAACACCGAAGCGCGAGCGTCGTCAGCATTCGACAATGACGCGAGTACCGCATGGAACAGCCGCGGCCAAGACCTAATCGGCGAATGGATAAAGGTGAGGGTCCCCGAACCGATCACCGTGGACCGTCTCGACTTGGAACTTCTTGAAGACGGACGCCACTCGGTTCCTGCAACCCTGCGCATAACGGCAGACGATGGCACGAGTCGCGTCGTGAGCATCCCAACCGGAGTGCCCGACGCGCGCGGCATTGTTCGTATTCCAGTTGTTTTTGAGCCGCTCTCCGGAACGACCTTCAATGTTGAAATCGCTGATATCACGCGCGTCACTTCCGTTGGTCCTAACGGAGCGCCGATAACCTTGCCCATCGGAATAGCCGAAATGGGAATGCCAGGCGTGGCCCGTGCACCGATGCCCGCTCAGATGCTCGATGCATGCATCACTGGTCAGTTGACGATCGATGGACAGCCCATAGGGTTCCGCGTGATCGGCACAACTGAAGACGCGCTCAAGGGGCGCTCGCTGGCGCTGATCGGTTGCCAGCCCGGAATCACACTCGGTGCAGGTACCCACGAGCTGCACGCGCGCATGCCTCGTTCTGAAGGTATTGCTCTGCACCGAGTCGTGTTGAGTTCTGGTTCCGATGGTTCCGCCGCACCACCTTTTGCAGTCGTTGATCCAGAAACCGCGCTGCCCTCGGATGATGTACCTCCGGTTCTGACTCCCGTAACCCAAGGTCGAACGTCAATGAAGTTCACAACGGCGGCAAATACGCCGTACTGGTTAGTGCTCGGTCAGAGTCTCAATGAGGGATGGCACGCGACCGTCAATGGAAAGGATCTGGGGGCGCCAGTCCTCGTCGACGGCTTCGCTAACGGTTGGCTTGTGCCACCTCAAAGTGGCGATGGCCCGTCATTAATCAGTCTCAAATGGAAACCCCAAGACGGAGTACAACTCGCTCTTATCCTCTCGCTGGTTGCTGGTCTCCTCTGCGTTCTAGTAATTGCTTGGGCGTCCGTGCGGTTGCGACGCCGTCGCGGCGAAGTAAACGATGATGAAACGGCCGATGACGACATACCCGCGGTCGTCAACCCATTCCGTTCCGTAGGCAAACGACCTGGTCCTGTCGGCCTCGTCCTCACGCCGCTCCTAATCGGTATCGCGACGGCGGTACTCGTACGTCCAGTTTGGGGATTACTAACAGCGGCGATTGTGCTCGCAGCACTAGTCGCGCCGCGCGCTGCAGGTGTACTGCGATTCATACCGGCTGCAATCTTGGGATTGATCGGCATGTATACAGCGTTCGGACAGTTGCGTCATCACTATCCAGCGACATTCGCCTGGCCAACGTATTTCGAACGAAGTCGCGATCTTGCGTTCATTGCGGTTGTACTTCTCGTGGCTGAAGTGATCGTCGGGTTTGTCCGCAAGAACGGATACGAGAAAGAAGAGCTCGAGGATGCCACCCCACGAGTGGAGCAGTGACCGTTTCCGACGCACCTAAGGCACCAGCGAAGCCGCGCGACATGGTCCAAGTTGTGCTGCTGCTGTTCCTGGTCGGCGTTGTTCTACCTCTTTGCGTTGCCTCGTACTACGGCGCACTCGGAATTCCGCGAAGCGACGACTGGTCCTACCTGGTCAGCCTCTTCCGTTGGGTAGACAGCGGAACCCTCGCCTTCAATGACTGGGTATCGATGACGCTCGTAGGGCAGTTGATCATCACGGTCCCGCTTGTGGCTGTAGTTGGCCAGTCCATCTGGGCTGTACAAATATTCGCGGCACTGATCGGGTTCATTGGCCTACTTGGAGTCGTCTGGCTTGGACGCATCGTGATCCCGATGGGACGGGGAGCGTTACTTTTGGCCGTGACGATTGCTCTCGGTCCGCTTTGGGCTCCGCTAGCTGCCACCTATATGACGGATGTTCCGGCGTTCGCAGCGCAAATGATCGCGCTCGCGCTCGCTGCAAGCGCACTCCGACGGACACCGCTGTCTATCCCCCTGTTTGCTGCCGCGATGTTCGTCGGGTTCATCGGCATTTCCATTCGCCAATATGGGGTGATCCCCGTTATCGCCATCGTGGTTATCGCGGTGTGGTCGTGCGCGCGCACCGGTGACCGCGCGCGCTTGCGTACCGTCTTGGCTCTGAGCGCGGCAACCGCGTTGTGCACGCTCGCACTTCTCTTCTGGTGGTCCGGTCTCCCCGACTCGCTGAGCCTCGCTCCCGAGCCTCCCGCGTCTGGCGCAATTGCGATGCTCTTCATCCAGGGAGCGGGATTCTTGCGCCTCACCGGGCTCCTATTGCTTCCCGTAATTCTGCTTGCAAATCCAATCGCGATCTTCCGCCGTGCGTGGAGTGCGAGCGCGGCAACTAGTGGAGTCGTCGTCGGTCTTGTCAGTGGGTGGCTCCTAGTGGCTTATGTTCGTGTGCCAGCGGTTCCTTTCGTGGGCAATTACATCGACCGACATGGCGTACTCGCCGACGACGTTCTCATAGGTCACCGCGTCCTTAACGGAGAACGGCCACCCGTGATACCCACCTATCTCTTCGACTTACTCGCACTGATCGGGTCAGTTGGCGGGTTACTACTTGCTCTGGCTGCAGTTCCATACGTCGTTCGCCTCGCCTCGCGACTGCAGTCACGCGAGTCCGTCGAGATTGATGCGCAAGGAAGTCTTCTTGTCCTCACACTGATCGGCTTCGTCGTTGCCTATGCGGTTGCGCTCCTTACCGGACTGCCCATATTCGACCGCTACGCGTTATTAACAATCCCGATAGCGGGATTGTTGTTGTTGCGTACCACGGCACACGCAGCGGTCACCGAATCGCTGCAGCACAGCGATGCTCAGACCCGGCGGGCCACGGCAAGATGCTGGACCGGAGCAATAGTTACATTGACCGCGCTTGGTCTCGTTGGACTTGCATTCAGCACTGACTCGGCATCATTCGATGCAACGCGGTGGGAAGTAGCAACAAAGGCAACAGAGCGCGGCTACGGGCCACTAGATGTCTACGGGGGCTTCGAATGGCTCGCGTACCACCGTCAACGAGGGCCACGATTGAGCAAGAACCAAGTTGAAAGGCAGCACTTCCGCTCGCAAGACTTTCAGAACCTTTGCGTTGATCTGGTGGTCAATCCGATTCAACGCATCGCAGTACGCGGCATTGCGCGCGGTGAGGTCAGAGGACTAGCTCACAAGCCGGTCCTCATCGTCGCCGTTCCAAACGATCAAACGTGCCTAAGCGACTTGACTCGCGATTAGCGCTGAGTTTGGTCTAAATACTCTGCGATCATCGATGGTTCGGCAGACCCGATGATTGGAACAGAATCGATCAAGTTGATCAGAGCATCGACAGTGGCGTCTGGGTCGAACCAAGATGTCGCGGCAGGGCCAAACTCTGCGAGCGCTTGGGCGCCATCCGAAGCGCCGCGCACACCCATCGCTACAAGTTCATGGACTCCCCAAGCCAAAGGTCGTGGCTCGACGTCTTGGTTAGTCGCGACAATTGTTCTAAGCGCTGCCAGTCGGAGAAGTGGTTCTAGTTCTAGATCTAAGACGTCGGCACCTACCAAAATGGTCTTTGAATCAAGAGAAACGCGCGCGGTCGGGATATCAGATACCTGCAATAACGCTTGAGCTACATCGTGGTCGTACGCAACTCGATTGGTGGGTGCAGCAACGAGAATCGCCCTTCCGTCGCGTCCAATTGCAAGGGCATCAATCGGAACGAACCCCGGCAAGATCGCATGTGTTGCTATTTGTGCTGCTAGCGCGCGCACGGCGCGCTCAGGACTGCGACTTCGCGCAAGCATTGCCGGACCCCGATGTAATCGGCATAGCGGGATTACCCCCGAAGGTTCCGGCTCTGTAGGAATTATCAATCCGTAGTAGGGCGGCGTTTCTCCAGGCGAATCATCCCTGCCGACCACATACGAAGCGAACGCATCACATATTGCGTCAGCAAGTTCAAGATCGGCACCGACAGAAACGATTGTTTCTCCCATAGCGATGTGAATGTGTGAGGAGAAACCCGGCCCGTCGCCACATCCCGCACAGGCGGTCGCCGGTTCCA
>SHUZ01000090.1 GCA_009694415.1 Acidimicrobiia bacterium | reverse complement strand
CACTACTACCACTTCTCGAAGAAGACCTCGACTACGAGCACTTTCTTCTCGACGGCCAGACAGCGGTCCTCGATGATTACCTAGCCATAAGGCCGGAGGCGGCAGCAACACTTCGACGTCTCGCAGAGAACGGGCGCCTCGCGTTCGGTCCATGGATGATCCTCATGGACGAGTACATGGTCTCTGGCGAAACGATGATCCGAAACCTACAAATGGGCATAGCGCGCGCCACAGAGTTCGGAGGCCCGATGATGGTCGGATACCTCCCTGACATGTTCGGACACGTCGCGCAGATGCCGCAAATACTCCAACATGCTGGCCTGGACCACGCCGTGGTGTGGCGCGGCGTTCCGTCGGCTATCGACAAGACCGCATTTTTTTGGGAAGCACCAGACGGTTCACGCGTACGAGCTGAATACCTCTACGGCTCGTATTCCAATGGCCGCGACCTACCAGATAAGGCCTCAGAACTATTGGGCCGCGCACGCGGTTACGAAGCCGAACTCGGCACGGCTCGAATCAAAGGCGGCGGCATTCTCCTTATGAACGGTACAGACCACCAGATGCCCCAGCCTTGGCTAGGACGCGTGATCGAAGAAGCCAACACTTCGCAATCCGATTACAGGTTCGTCGTCACTTCGCTAACTGATTACCTCGCACAACAGCCAAGCGACGGAATCACTACATGGAAAGGCGAACTCCGGTCTGGGGCGCGCGCCAACGTGTTGATGGGAGTCGCTTCTAACCGAGTAGATGTTCATCAAGCATGCGCACGCGCTGAGCGCGCTCTCGAACGTCGGGCCGAACCGCTGTGTGCACTATTTTTGGCAAGCAATCGGTACCCGAAAGAGTTGTTGTCAGAGGCATGGCGGCAACTCGTTCTCAATAGCGCGCATGACTCGTCGTGCGCATGTAGCCATGACGAAGTGGTAGATGCAGTGGTCGTCCGATATCAGGAAGCGCGACAAATCGGTGATGGGCTGGTGCGCGATGCGCTGCACGCTTTGTCATCCGAGGTCGATGCCGAACCAGGGTCCACACTCGTCGTCAACCCGACGCGTGCAGACCGTGGTGGCCTCTTCGAAGCCGTTGTCGCCGGTGAGGGCCCGTGTCATCTAATTGCCCTCGATAATGGAAGCTCTCACCCGGTGCAGGTGACGAACACGCGCGGAGGCGAGGCGTTCTCCACCGTAGTGAACGGTCTCGCGATAAACAACGTCCTCGAGATGATGCGAGGTCCAGAGTTCGCGGGAACCCGCATCGCGCGGTACGAGTTAGATCGAACGGACGACGGAATAATGCACGTACGTTGCTACATGGCAACAGCAGGAGCGCCAGCGCGGGACTTAGAAGAACTGCGCGATGAACTTCTAACGATCGCGAACGCACAAACCACCTTCCGCTTTTCGGTTATCCAACCGCCATCGCGCGAAATCGTCGCCAATGCCGGATCCGTTCCGGGTTTCGGATGGCGCACCTTCAAGATCGTCGGCGGTCTCCCTGCCGAAGAAGGTCCATCCGTCGCAGCAGGCCCCGACTGGTTAGAGAACGAATACATGCGCGTAGAAGTCGAGCCGCGACACGGCACCTACGCAATAACTACCCCCGATGGACTCCACCTGACTGGCCTCGGACGCATTATCGAAGGTGGTGACGGAGGAGACACATACAACTACTCGCCCCCAACCAACGACTTGCTCGTAGACACACCCGGAACGGTTGCAATCACTGTCTCCGAACGCGGGCCCGTTCGTGCCCGGCTTCGCATAGCCGCTCAATACCTGTGGCCATCTAGCGCCATTGGAGATGCTCGATTCTGTTCGAACCGAAGCGAAGACTCTGTCCTCACCGAAGTCGTGACAACGCTCGAACTCCGCCAAGGCGAAACGTTTCTCCGCGTTCACACAGAGTGGGACAACCGTTCGCGAGACCATCGAGTTCGCGCGCACTTCCCGCTACCCGAGTCGGTTACACATTCAAGCGCCGAGTGCGCGTTCGCCGTCGTTGAGCGTGGGCTTGAAACTGAAGGGGGGCCTCACGAAACTGCCCTACCAACTTTCGTTTCCCGCCGTTTTGTCGATGCCAGCGACGGCACATCCGGGATCGCGTTGTTGCATGATGGCTTGCTCGAATATGAATTGGTTGAGGACGGCTCCGAACTTGCGCTCACGTTGCTCCGCGCCACTGGGTATCTGTCCCGCTCCGAACTTTCATTGCGCCCTAACCCGGCTGGGCCGCTTGATCCCCTCGAAGGGCCACAGCTCCAGCGCAAGATTGCGGTCGATTACGCCGTAGTTCCACACCGAGGCGATTGGGAAGACGCTGAGCTTTACAACCGCGCGGACGAGTTCCTCGTTCCGCTAGAACGAGCCCGAACCTCCAATGCCATCGGCACGGTAGCGAACACCGGCAACAAGCTGAAGGTAGATGGAGCGGTCGTCTCTGCGGTAACACGCGATCCCGGCGGACTGACCATCCGTATTTTCAACCCGTGTGCATCTCTGAGTACTGCATCGATATGGATAGATGGTGCTCCAGCGCAAGGTTGGGAGATCGACCTACTCGGTCGCGCCAAGGATCGATTCAACGGCGCGATCGAACTCCCGCCTGCTCGCATAGCAACGCTCAGATTGTCCTAAAGCAGCAAACACACGGGATGTCAGTCTCGGTTAGCGCTAAGAATTGCTTCGCCCATTGCTTCGGAAGTGTTCCACGAATCGTCTAGCGCCGAAGCACGCAATACGAAACGCGGTGCGGGATCAGTTACCTCCCATAGGACCTTTACCTTTCCTTCCATGCGCCGAATCGCGAACGACACAGTCCCGAATCGTGTAGGTGCCCCGTGTACATCCACGTTTGCTCGCCGATCACGACTCGGTAGCAGGTCCACTCCGTCGTGTGTCTCACGAAGCAACTCATTGCGCATGCGTAGCAGTAACGCCGATGCGGAATCACCAGCATCCAAGCCCCGTCTCAGAACCGCAGCGCGCCGAGCACGTAGTGACAGCGCTTCCCATGCAGTAGTCGCCTCCGCGTCATAGCCCCAGTCTTCGAGTGCCGCAGCAACGCCAGCGTTGGGATCGGGATCTAGAAGCACCTGCGATCGCGCAAAGTTGATAGCGCCTTCTTCTCGAGCGTCATTGAGCACGACCCGCATTCCCTTGTCGAGATGTGCATTCCAACCTCGCACTACCTCGTCGGCGTCAGGCATATTCACGAGATCTAAGCGCCCAGGATCGGATCCGGATGTAAGCAAAGCAATGCGGAGACAATTCCTATGGCTCAGAGGAAAGCAGATCGTCGCGTTGACGCCACTGCGACCAGAACATGCTGGCATCGCGCCAGTGCTCTCCCCGATCGTTGGCGCTGCACCGACTACATCGTTAAAAGACCATCGCGGCGGCGCATACGGCATCAGGATTGCCAACCGACCGTCGACAGCTATTCCCGATGCTCCATCGACGCTTACCGGCGAGATCGAACGCGCGCCAACGACCGAAAAACCGACCACGAAGGCTGCAGGTGACTCGTTTGCGACCTCTACGACGACTACCCCTCCGGAACCTCCGATGCCATAAACGCGCTGCACCGCGTCTCCCCCCGGAACCCGGAGACGCGTTTCAGCGATCGGAGCGCCACCGTGTTCGACTCGCCTAGTGCTCGGGTCACTGCTCGGCACTCGCACGCGATCGTCCGCGCCGATCCACCAGTCCAACGACCAGTCCTCATTGTGCACCGCGACCTGCCCGCGATCGCCTACGAACGCCCTCCCTGGTGCACCGAGCGCACCAACGATCACCGCATGCCACGCAGTTCAGGTTTGGCCTCACGCAGCATCAACTCGGGGACTAGATCGCTTGGGTCTCTACCTTCGTAGAGCACCGCTCCGACCTCTTCGGCTATGGGCATTTCAACTTCGGCGCGGCGGGCTAACTCAAGTACGGCTTCGGTCGTCTTGACGCCTTCGGCGACCATCTTCATTTCCGCAACAATCTCATCTAACGCTCTCCCCTGCCCAAGAGCAACTCCAACAGTTCTATTGCGACTCTTTTCGCTCGTGCACGTAGCCACCAGATCACCGAGACCGGCTAGTCCGGCGAAACTCATTGGATCCCCGCCGAGTTTGCTACCCAGCCGCGCGAGCTCTGCGAGCCCGCGGGTCATCAACGCGGCCTTCGTGTTATCGCCATATCCGAGACCGTGTGCAATGCCAGTCGCGAGAGCAACGACGTTTTTTAGCGCGCCGGCAATCTCGCACCCAATTACATCAGGATTTGTGTAGACGCGAAATGTCTCAGTCATAAACAATCGCTGCAAGAAATCCGCGGTGGCGGTATCGGAAAACGCGACTACCGAAGCTGCCGGTCCACCCGCTGCTACCTCACGCGCAAGATTCGGCCCGGTCAAAACGCCAATCTTGTCTTGCCAATGTTCGGGAAGCACGTCAGCTACGACCTCAGTCATACGTAACAGCGTCCCCTGTTCCACGCCTTTGGCAAGGCTGACGATCGGAACGTCGTCAGCGATCCATGGCGAAGCAGCGACGAGCACGTCTCGGAAACCGTGAGACGGCACGCCCATTACGATTACCTCCGCTCCAGCGCACGCCTCTTCGAGTGAACCGGTAGCACGCACCGCAGCTGGCAGATCAATGCCCGGCAGGTAATCGTGACTGCGGTGGTCGCCATTGATCGAAACCACAATCTCGTCATTGCGAGCCCAAAGCACAACCTCGGCATTTGTGGAAACGATCCGCGCGACAGCGGTACCCCACGATCCTGCACCTATCACGCCAACCCTGGTAGTCATCGCGGCTGCTCGGGTCGACTAGTTCGCAACACGGCAGTTTCCGCTGGCCGCGCCCACCAGCAATCATCATCCTGCACGACTTCCTTCTGAAAAATCACCCGTGCCCTGCGAACACAACCACAGATTGCTTCCATGATTCTGTCCGTTGCTTCATGGATGTCTTCATTCGTTTCGATCAAAACCGCCTTCCCGATTACAGCTATCTCCGGCGCGCGCCAACGCCACTCCGGCTTGCGCCCCTTACTCATGACGCGGTGTAAGCCCCAGAGTCCAATCGGCGTCACCGGTATGCCGCTCGCCGCCGCAAGGCGCGCTGTTCCGGACTTACCCCGCATCGGTTCAAGATCTGGCGAAATTGTTCCCTCAGGGAATACTCCAACACATTGACCTTTCAATAGATCTCGAACCGCAACATCGAGCGATCCCCCCGCATCTGCGGTACCTCGGCGCACCGGAATCTGCTGCATCCCACGCAAGATCATCCCAAGGCCACGTTTTTCAAACAGTTCCTCTTTCGCGAGGAAGCGCACGCGCCGCCGCCGCCGGTTCGCTACATATGCGAGCGCTAGCGGATCCAGATACGAAATGTGATTGCTAGCCAATATCACTGGACCCGACGCAGGAATTTCCGCCACGCCATCGATTGCCCATTTCACACCGAAGTGCAACGGAGAGATCAGCGCGGCTCTTGCGAGGGTGTATGCAACGTCCATCGATCGGTAGCATATGCAGACCATGAAGCCTGATCCCCGGAGGGAACTGCCGGCAGACGCGGTGAGCCCCGAACATGGCGCAGGAGTTGTAATCCCGGTGCGCGCGTTTAGATCGGGAAAGCTTCGACTCAAGGATGTACTTAGCGACAAAAATCGTGAGGAGTTCGTTCGCCAGATGGCGAATCGTGTTGCCGATGCTGCCGGCGATCTGCCAACCGCAGTCGTTTCTGATGCGCCCGAGGTTCGAGATTGGGCACGCGAACGTGGTGTCGAGATCCTCGATGACCCAGGGACGCTCGATAGCGCGGCTATGGCGGGAGCGCTGTGGTGTGAGCATCGCGGACTGTCGCGCCTCATATTTGCGCACGGCGACCTTCCATTGGCTTCCCCGGGATCACTCGCATCCATTGGATCAAACATTTCCGGACAGGAAGCCCTCATCGTTCCCTGCCACCGCGAAGACGGTACGAATGTCTTGGCACTACCCGTAGCCGCCATCCTCGACCACACGTCCACCCATCCTGCCTTCCGGTTCGCGTTTGGACCCGGTTCCTTCAAACGCCACGAAGCGTCTGCGCTCGAAGCCGGACTCGCCGTGCAGATTATTCGAGACCCAGGTTTATGTTTCGATGTAGATCTCCCAAGTGACCTCGCAGCGCTCAGTGCGGCAGAACTCTAGATATGTACGCAGACCTCAGTTTTCCCAGATCCGCGCTCGCCATCGGCGCACATCCCGACGATATTGAATTTGGATGCGGCGGGACGCTGGCCAAGTGGGCCGCTGCGGGTTGCGAGGTTCACATGCTGGTGTTGACCGACGGCTCCAAAGGGACGTGGAATCCGTCGGACGATCCCTCAATGTTGATAGACCGCCGTAGAGACGAAGCCCTTGCCGCAGCGACGGTTCTCGGCAACTGCGAATTGCATTGGGCTGGGCTCGTAGATGGAGAACTCTCCACAACCGCAGCCGAACGGGAACACATTGTGCGCGCGATTCGTGATATCCGGCCCGAGGTACTACTTGGACATGATCCATGGAAGCGCTATCGCTTACATCCAGACCATCGTCACGCAGGCTGGTTGACGGTAGACGGCGCCGTAGCTGCACGCGATCCGCACTTCTTTCCCGAAGTTGGTAATTCGCCCCACAGACCAAATCACCTCCTCTTGTTCGAAGCCGATGAACCGGATCACACGGAATCAATCGATGAATCGTTGTCCACCAAGATCGCTGCTCTGACCTATCACCGCAGCCAATGGCAATCAACCATGGGTATTGACGCCGGGAGTGAAAACGAGGCATTGCAACACGAAGCCTTCGCCGCGCGCGTTACCGCTGATGCACAAGCCGCAGCAGTTGGCTCCGTCTACAACGTGGGCGAAGCGTTCCGGCGACTGGTCCTCTGAACGCGATTTGGGGAGGCCCGAAGGCCTCCCCAAATCCAACTCCGAAGAGTGTCGACGTAATTAGCGCCGCTTCGCAGCCTTACGCTTGGCCGGAGCCTTGCGCTTTGCAGCCTTACGCTTAGCCGGAGCCTTACGCTTGGCAGGAGCCTTGCGCTTTGCAGCCTTACGCTTGGCAGGAGCCTTGCGCTTTGCAGCCTTACGCTTGGCAGGAGCCTTGCGCTTTGCAGCCTTACGCTTGGCAGGAGCCTTCTTTGCAGCCTTACGCTTGGCAGGAGCCTTGCGCTTTGCGGGAGCCTTCTTAGCGGCCTTCCGCTTAGCTGGGGCCTTCTTTGCAGCCTTACGCTTGGCAGGAGCCTTGCGCCTTGCGGGGGCCTTCTTTGCGGCCTTCCGCTTAGCTGGGGCCTTGCGCTTTGCTGGAGCTTTTTTTGCGGCCTTGCGGGTCCTTCTTTTTGCTGGAGCCACTAGTACCACCTTTCTACGGTATTTTATCTAATCGGTAATTGCTTCTGTCTGAGGACACACCGAACGCCACACAGTGGTGATGTCGATGATCTCCTCGTAACCACGGTGCCACTCACACTCGCCAGCACTCGGCTGCGCGAGGTTCGTTGCCACCGCGAACTCAGGGAGCGACTGCCAAACTTCGCCATCGTTAATTTTGCGATCAACGTGGTTTCAGTTGTTCAGTGTCGTTATCCCTCGGCATGGAGTGCACTCCGCTGCACTTGCCACGCCTAGTTGTGAAGGACGAGACCTGCCTTACGCATCACCTCCGCAGTGTGTCTCACCGGACATAGTACGCAAAATCCCACGAAGGTCAAGCATTTCCTTCATTGCGTCTTCCGATTTCGGTTCATCACACCGCTCACTCGTAAACGGATATAAATGTCAACCACTAACCAACCACTGTCTGTCCGCGTTAATCGTGCGAACAACATAAGCGTTACACACACCCGTCGTGTTTTCGCGGATACCCCCAACCGCTCGCGAACATTCGCAAAAGATGGACGCCGCTAAAGTGCTGCCGTCACAACACAAGCAACATTCGTAACGCGCGTTATTGAACGACGCGCAACAGGTACATCCAATTACGCCGCTCACAATTACGCCGCTCACAATTACGCCGCTCACGTCGACTGCGACGCATTACACGAGTCCGGGATGCGTTCCCGGACTCGTGTTTTGTAGCCCCGAGCAGATTCGAACTGCCGTTACCGCCTTGAGAGGGCAGCGTCCTAGGCCACTAGACGACGGGGCCTTGCTTGTCCTCCGGGTATTGATGCACCCGGCACCCAGCTCGGGGGGGAGGACTCGAACCCCCAATTACAGGACCAGAACCTGTTGTGTTGCCAATTACACCACCCCCGAATGGGACACGAGATATTAGCCCGCGATCGGCCAACCTCACCTACCCCAAGCCTCCACCTAGGCGGACGCGGACAGCGTCGAGACGAGCCAACGCACGATCGCGTCCAAGCAAGTGAATTGCTTCGAAGAGTGGAAGTCCGGCATGACGTCCTTCGATGGCGACGTAGAGCAGTGACATAACTTTGCGCGGCTTGAGGCCAAGAGCCTCGATCACTCCTCGCACATCGGTACCACCAGCTCCAGCCTCCGCGGTCCACTCGCATGTGGTGATGTGCGCATGCACCGCGTCGAGCACCTCCATGCCACGTTCAGAAGCCGCGACCTTTTCCCATGAGTCTGGAGAGATTGAGAAGTCCGCGTCATCGACGAACAAGAAATCCGCCTGATCGACGAGCGCTTTGATAGTGGTCGCTCGTTCTTGTCCTAGCCTCGCCGCCGCTACCGCCAACTCGCGATCGGACTCTTCGCCCCATCGTGCTCGAACGGCGTCTATTACCAATGCATCGAGTTGATCCGTGGCCAGAGCTCGAATGTGTTCGCCATTCATCCAGGCGAGCTTTTGGTAATCGAAGAATGCTGCCGAGTGTGTTACGCGACCGATGTCGAACTCTGTAATCAGTTCCTCGCGAGTCATCACCTCACGCCCGTCTTCAGGAGCCCATCCGAGCAGTGCCAGGTAATTCACCAACGCGTCAGGAAGAAACCCCGAGTCACGGAATTCTTCGAG
>SHUZ01000089.1 GCA_009694415.1 Acidimicrobiia bacterium | reverse complement strand
TTCTTGGAGCGGACGACGGGATTCGAACCCGCGACCCTCACCTTGGCAAGGTGATGCTCTACCAACTGAGCCACGTCCGCGCGACTAGTCGAGGATAGCGCGCTCGACTTCCTACGCTGTCCCCCGAAAGCGTAGGGTCACCACACCAAACCCAGGAGGACATATGAAACTCGGCATCATGGGCAGCGACGCGACGATGGGAAACGACATAGACCGCGTTGTTGCAGCAGCAGCCGAAGCCGAGGCCCAAGGCTTCGCGACGTTCGGCCTCCCACAAATATTTGGCGCAGACGCACTCACCGTGCTCGCACTCGTCGCTTCCAAAGTGCCCCGCATCGAACTCGGCACCGGGGTCGTACCCACCTACCCGCGCCACCCCATCATGCTGGCGTCGCAAGCACTCACAGTGCAGGCCATCTCCGACAACCGCCTCATGCTTGGCATCGGCCTCTCGCACAAAATGGTGATCGAGGGAATGTTCGGATACTCGTTCGACAAACCAGTTCGCCACATGCGCGAGTACCTCTCAATCCTTATGCCGTTGCTACGCGGGGAACCAGCCGACTTTGATGGCGACACGCTGCACGCGCACGCTTCCGTCTCCGTTCCCGGCGCGACCCCTCCACCTGTACTTGTCGCCGCTCTTGGTCCACAAATGCTCAAACTCGCTGGCACCGTCACCGATGGCACCGTGCTCTGGATGACCGGCCCAACCACTATCGCCGCGCATATTGCCCCGGTGATCAACCAAGCCGCCGCCGCCGTAGGACGCCCAACGCCGCGTATTTTCGCCGCCCTACCGGTGTGCGTCACCGACGACGAACAGGCCGCCCGCTCACTTGCCGCTAAAACATTCGAGGTGTACGGGTTCCTTCCCTCCTACCGCGCAATGCTCGACCGTGAAGGCGCCGCCGGACCCGCAGACGTCGCAATTGTCGGCAACGAGGCCGCTGTGCGCGCTGGCATCGAAAAGATGAGCGACGCTGGCGCCACCGAGTTTGTTGCATCGGCCTTTGGCAACGCGGCGGAACACACCCGCACGCGCGAGTTGCTTCGCTCCATGCTGTGACCAGCACACCGGGGATGCCGGGTAGCCCGGGCACACCAGGTAAGCCGCGCTCCCCTCTCGAGTTACTCGAATCACTTGCGATGGAAGAAGTGGAGATCGCACCCGGTCTCGTACACATCGAGATGTACACGATGCACGGCCTGCTCACTCTCATCTGGCACGGCCCGCATGACGCAGACCGCGTTGTGTTGATGAGTGGTGGCGCAATGGGTGGACTCCTCGGCCCAGCTGGCGGCCTCTACCACGACCTCGGCCAACACTTCGCCGCCATGAGTATCGGAACCATTCGCGTTGGCTACCGCAAACCCAACGACCTTGCGCGCTGCGCACACGACGTGGCCGCCGCTGCCGACCTTGCATCACGGCGAGGCGCGCGGCGCTTTGTAACGGTTGGTCATTCGTTTGGTGGCGCAGTCGCAATTCAGGCCGGCATCGTGCTCGCACAACATTGCGCTGGCGTTGTCACACTCTCAACGCAATCAGCAGGTTGCGAAGACGCCGCCGCCCTCGGCGACACTCCCCTATTGCTACTGCACGGCGATGCAGACGAACTGTTACCCGCCGAAACTTCCACGATGGTCCAGATGCTCGCGGGGCATGGCGAAGTTGTAATCCTTGCCGGTGCAGGCCACCTGCTCACACAAGCGCACGACGAACTGCGCGACCGCCTAACTGCGTGGATACCCGAGAAACTCGGCGCGCCGGTCAGCGAGAACGCGTCCTAGTTACCAGCGAGCGCAGCAACAATCGGCGCGAACGTGTCTACCTCGTCGTCACCGATCACGATGCTGCTCACTCCCCATCGTTCGCGGCGCTCTAGGAGAATGTCGCAGATCTCCTCGACAGTCCCCACCAAACTAATTCCCGAGTCGAGCGCTTCTTGTGCGGTCAAACCGAATGCCGGTGCCATCGCCTCTGCAAGACCTTGGCGGTCATCGGTGACTCTCGCAAAGAAATAGCGGATCTGCAGTGTGAGATCGTCGAAACGATCGCCAGCGCCTTCGCGGATCCAACCGACCTTGTTGTCAATGTTGGCCGCCACGGAATCCGACGCCGCATCGTTGGTGATTGCACCGGCACGCAGGTTCGGATTGATTCCGACAATGTCGGCCTCCCTGCCCGCAAGGCGCAACAACTTCGGACCGCCGCCACCTATCAAAATCGGCGGACGCGGCTGCTGCACTGGCTTCGGAATGCCGTCATAGTCAGTGATCGTGTAGTGATCCCCTTCATACGAATACGTTCCCGTTGCCCATGCTCCGTTTATCACCGCGCACGCTTCTTCGAGGCGCGCAATGCGCACACTCGGCTTGTCGTAAGGCAACCCCAGCGCGTCGTAGTCGACCTTCATCCAGCCCGCACCGATTCCCAACTCCGCACGGCCATCCGAAAGGACATCGATGGTTGCAGTCTCCTTGGCAACGATCGCTGGATGCTTGTAGTCGTTGCCCAGAACAAGCGCGCATACCCGCAACCGAGTCGTCGCTTCGGCCGCTACCGCGAGTGCGACCATCGGCGCCATTGCCGTCTCTAGAAAATGGTCCGGCACACAGAACGTGTCATACCCGAGCCCCTCGATCTTGCGCGCATGTTCGCGAAAGTCGGCGCCGTTGCGCGTCCCGCCTACTTGCACTCCAAAGGTGAACGGCTTGGCCATAGGTATCCTCCGCTGCGTGTATTCGGATATGAGCTAGGTGCCCCCGAGGCGGGCGACAACTGGCGCGAGCGTATCTATGAACTCCTCCGGAATTACTACGTAGCTCATCTGCCACCGCTCCCTACGCTCCAGCAGGTCTTCGCAGATTTGGTCGACGGTACCCACAAGCACGGCAGGACTCTCGAGGGCAACCTCGGTGGCCACTTGAAAATGAGATGCGATGCCAGCTGCAATCTCGGTGCGATCTTCAGTGATGTGCACGAAGCCCGTCAGGGTTTGGATTTCCAAATTGTCGAAGTTGTCGGCAGCCGCTTTGCGCAGGTGTTCCAACTTCGCATCGGTCGCCGCCGCTGTGAGCGACAGCGCCGTCTCTTGGTTGTTCGAATCGCCACTACGCAGATTCGCGTTGACTCCAACTATCTGCGCGTGCTTGGCCGCCACCGCCAGAATCTTGGGACCGCCTCCACCTATGAGAATCGGAGGGTGTGGGCGCTGAACCGGTTTCGGCTCCCCTTCGAGGGCGGTGACGTTGTAGTGGTCACCGGAAAATGTGAACGGCCCGTCCGCCATCAAACCCTTCATCACCGTAAGCGCCTCATCGAGTCTGGCAATGCGAACACTCGCCGCTTCCAGATCCATACCGGCGCGTTCGTAATCGACGGTCATCCAACCTGCACCCATTCCCAACTCAAGGCGGCCGTCGGAGAGCAGGTCGATCGTCGCAGCTTCGCTGGCCAATACGACGGGGTGTCTGTAGTCATTGCCCAAAACGAATGTGCCCACTCGCAGTGTGGTTGTAACGGCCGCCGCAACCGCTATGCCAGGAATCGGTGCTAGTGCATGATCGACAAAATGATCTGGCATGAAAAAGGTCGAGTAGCCAAGATCTTCGGTCTTGCGAGCAAGTTCACGAAAGTCGGAACCCGACTGCGCAACCTTCGCACTAATCCCAAAACGAAACTTCCGAGAATGCGCCATACCAATCGACCCTACTTCACTGTTTTTGGGGTGCGGGCGGTGATGTGCGGTTAGCGGCCTGTTGAGCCGAAGCCGTATTGGTCTCGCTTTGTGTTGTCCAGTTCCTCCACTACTTCCCACTCGACATATGCCACCGCCTGAATCACCAACTGAGCGATGCGGTCGCCAGCACAAACCTCATACTTCTCGCTCGGATCGGTATTGAGCATCAGCACTTTCAACTCGCCCCGATACTGCGGGTCAATCAATCCCGGCGCGTTTACCAAAGTCACACCGTGTTTCAGCGCCAACCCCGACCGCGGCAACACGAACGCTGCGCAACCACTAGGAACTGCAATCGCAAACCCCGTGCGCACCAGTGCGCGGCCACCTCCCGCTGCCAACACAACGCCCTCCACCGCACAAAGGTCATAGCCCGCGTCATCGTCATGCGCTTGCGAGGGCAACACCGCTGCCGGATCCAGGCGCGTGATTGCAACCTTCATTTGGCGAAGTCCCCCGCCAGTTCTTCGCGCTGCGCATCGGTCAATACAACCCGCGCCTGATATTCGGGATGATCCACGACCAACGCAACGGCGGCATTCTCAAACGAGGAAGCCTGGGCGGGCGTGAATGCGAACTTCAAGTAATGCACGGTCGTGGTCATCTCATCTTCTCTTGTGAGGCGCGATTCGTCGGTCTCTCTCGCGCGCACTAGTTCGCCATTCACTTCGATCGCAACGAAATCTTGGATATGCGTGAGGCGGGGCAACCAGTTGCGCAGTTCCGCCGCGTCTTCGATCTCTATGAATAGCGTCCCCGACAATTCGCCGTCATCGGGAATCAGCTCGTTATATGTCTCTACCTCGTGTTCGATCTGTTCGTCGCGCAACATCTTCTCTGCACGCGCCATCTCCTGGATCTGAAAACGCATTGTCACGGCGTTCTCGAACACGATCGTCATCAACTCGCCGATGGCAATGCGACGCTTCTTTTTGAGATCAATGATCTCGGCACGAAACCCGTCCCGCTCGCGTTCGTATTCCCGCATGTCCGCAATATCGGCGACCGACAATTTGTGCATCAGTCGAACGTAACGCCGTAGGCACGGGCCAGTACTTCCAGCGGATGCGCTGGCACCTTGCCAGTTGCTTCCCGGATTGCAGTGTTCGACAGGTGACAGTCTCCAGCTACAAGATCCGCATCCGAATTCTCGATCGTCTCCATCAACGGCTTCGCAATCTTTCGAGCCATCTCTACATTCTCCGCGCGCAATCCCCAAGTGCCATCTATCGCCGAGCATCGTTCGACGACCGTCACCTGCGCGCCGGTGAGCGCCATCAGATCGCGGCTCTTGGGCCCAATCTGTTGCGCTCGGTAGTGACAAGCCGCTTGCCATGTGATGGTCCCGTACGTCTGTCCGGCGGAGAAATCAACATCTAACGGTTCTTCGCGGTGCCGCGCCATTAGAAACTCCGATGCATCCTTCGTTGCCTCTGCGACAGCGCGCGCATCGTCGGTTCCTAAGAAGTCTGGGTATTCATTGTGCAACACGTATGCACACGTCGGTTGCGGCACCACGACAGCGTTTCCATCGCGCACGAAGGGAGCGAGCGCGGCAACGTTGCGCCGTGCATGTTCTTCAAACTTCTTGGTGTCACCCGCATCGAGCCATGGCATCCCACAACACACGAGACCTTCAGGAAGATCGCAGCCGACGCCGTTGCGTTCGTACACACTCACGAGCGCCTTACCAATGTTTGGCTCTTGGTACTCCACAAGGCACGTCGGGAACACTGCGACCGTTCCCCTCGGTGCGCCGGGAGCCTCCACCCGGTCGCGGTTGCGACGCCGCAGCCACTTCGAGAAACGCACTGGCGCGTAGGTGGGAAGCAAACGGGTCTTAGAGATACCCGTCGCGCGTTCCATCACGGCCCGAACGACCCCGACTCCCGCCGATCGGTTTACGACCGGGGCCAAGGCCGACGCCACTTTCCCCTGAAGGTCTGTACGGGCGAGCAATCTGGCGCTTCGTGAGCCCTTTCCGGCACGTTGGTTGATCGCTAGCGACCGCAACATCAGGCGCGGAAAATCGATAACCCATTCCTGCTCCTTGCCCGGCGTGTACGGACACACGACGTGACAAAGTTTGCATTGATAACACTCGTCAACAACCTGATCGTGCTCTGCATCCGTTAGGAAGTCGACGTCATTCACAACATCTTGTTCCCGCGAGTCGATCATCGCGAACAGGTCTTTGAAACTCGGGCATAACCGCACACAAACGCGACAGTTGGTGCAGATCTGGAACGTGCGATCGCGTTCGGCACGCGCATCGTCGTGGTCGAAGTACGCCGGCGCTAGCGGGTCGTAAAGATTTGCAGCCGTCACTGATCCGCCGTCACAAACAGGTAAGCACGGGATTCAAACATCCCCGGGGCCACAACTACACGTTTGAACTATTGACGATCAAGCCAGCGAACCGAGTGCCTGGCTGAAACGACCGGCGTGACTTTTCTCGGCACGTGCCAAGACCTCTAGCCATTCGGCAACTTCGTCTAGACCCTCTTCACGGGCGGTCTTTGCGAAGCCCGGGTACATCTCTGTGTACTCGTACGTCTCGCCCTCGACGGCAGACTTCAGGTTGTCCGAAGTTGGACCGACTGGGCAGCCGGTTGCAGGATCGCCGGTCTCGGCAAGAAAGTCGAAGTGGCCAAACGCGTGGCCGGTCTCGCCTTCTGCGACCGAACGGAAGAGTGCTGCAACATCGGGGTAACCCTCAACATCAGCCTTCTGTGCGAAGTAGAGGTAGCGGCGGTTCGCCTGACTCTCACCGGCGAAGGCGGCCTTGAGGTTGTCCTCTGTGCTGGTTCCCTTGAGTGCGGGCATCGGTGTTCTCCTTGGGTCGGACTTGGGACATTTCTAGAACTAGAGGTCTGAATCTAGGCAGAGATTACCAGCGCCACAAACCGCGCCCTACTGAGTCGCCGTGTTCCGTGCCACATACGCATCGCGGAGCTTGGGCTTTCGGACCTTGCCGTTTGGGTCACGGGGTAACTCGTCAACGAACTCGACGATACGTGGCCGTTTGAAGTCCGCGATGTGATCCCGCACCCAGGAAACAACGCCATCCGCGTCGAGCCCCGATCCGGGCCGCGCCTGCACGAGCGCGTACAAGGCCTCGCCCCACTCAGGATCAGGTACACCAAGAACAGCGCAGTCGACGACATCGCCATGCAGCAACAGACAGTCTTCAATCTCGCGTGGATAAACGTTCACGCCGCCCGTGATCACCATGTCCGACTTGCGATCGACCAGGTAGAGGTATCCACCTTCGTCGAGACGGCCTGCATCGCCAACGGTGAAGAACCCGTCCCGATGTTGTGCTGCCGTCTTCTCGGGATCGTTGTGGTACTCAAAGCTCGACCCCGCCGGTTTCACCCAAACGGTTCCAACGCCGCCAGTTGCCAACTCGTTGCCGTCATCATCAAGAATCACAAATTCGCTACCGGGGAACGGTTTACCGACGCTTCCCGGATGCTCCAGCCATTCCTCTGGCGAGATAACAGTCCCACCGCCTTCGGATGCGCCGTAGTACTCCCACACTCTGTGGGCGCCAATGAAGTCCATAAAGGCGCGCTTCAATTCGACTGGGCACGGAGCGGCCGCATGCACAACTACCTTCAGACTGCTTAGGTCATATGCGTTTCGCTGCTCCGCTGGCAACGCGAGCAATCTTTGAAAGTTGGCGGGCACCATGTGCGTGTTCGTTACTCGGTATGTCTCTATTAGCGAAAGCGCTCTGAGCGAGTCCCACCGTTCCATCACAACTACTTGGCCTCCAAATGCGAGATGCATTTGCGACCAATAACTAGGGCCGGAGTGGTAGAGCGGCCCGACCGCCAAGTGCACGTCGTCGGGTCCCAGTTTCCATGTTTGTCCTCCAGCTGCCACGCCGGCCGCGCGACGTCGGAAGTCTTCCGCTCCAATCGCAACTCCCTTGGGGCGACCAGTGGTACCGGACGTGTAAGCCATCGAAGTGGGCCAACCATCTCCAATGACATCGAGTGCGTCGACCTCTCCCGATGCAGGTGCTCCTGCGATTGCCGCTTCGTACTCGGCACCAATTACAACGCGCTCCACATCGGGAACTCCGCTCAGCGCGGGAAGTAACCCGCCATTTACCACAACCACCTTCGCACCAGAGTCCTTGACAATCCATCCGGCCTCGTCGGATTTGAAATGCACATTGATCGGAACGGCGACGGCACCCAGGCGGCCACACGCGTGGAGCGATTCAAAAAACTCGAACCCGTTGTGAAGCAGTACTGCGACACGGTCGTCTCGGCGAACACCCAGGCCAGACATAACATGAGACAACCGCCGCGCCCGCTCGTCGAGTTCGGCGTAAGTGAGGGACTTGTCGCCCAGGCGAAGGGCGATTGCTTCGGGCCTGGCTTGTGCGTGGTAAATCACCCCTGCGGTCATGGCCGACATGATGACCGCTATGCCGCCCTAAACACTTAGTGGCGCTGCCGGTCGGTGGTAGGTAGTGGGTCAGTTTGATTGATCCGTGTGGTTGGCTCGCCGCTAGTCCGGGGCACGATGAAGCCGATGCCGAAGGGGTCAGCCTCACGCGGATCGCCAAGCTGCTCGACTGATCGGGCTGTCTGGGTGTGGTTCTCGGTCGACGAGTTAGCGTCCGTCGATGGCTTCCGACGAAGAGCTGGACCTTCCAAAGACGAATGCCGACGAGCGAGAGTTGTTGCTGGGGTGGCTTCGGTACCTGCGCGGCGCCGTCCAGGGGAAGATCGAAGGACTCAGTGACGAACAGGCTCGGTGGACTCCGGACGGGCACCTTGTGTCCCTCCTCGGCATCGTCAATCACTTGACCTGCCTGGAGTGGCGGTGGATTGACGGGGGCTTTCTCGGCGCCAAGGTCTCGCGGACCGAGGCCGAGTTCCAGCCCGGTTCCGAACTGACCGTTCGTGAAGCCGTGGCGGCGTACCGCTCTCGCGCTACCGAGACCGAACGCACTGTTCGATCGATCGGTCTCGCAGAACCCAGCCCGCCAGAAGGATGGGCCGAAGGACGGGATCTTCGGTGGGTCCTTCTGCATCTAATCAATGAGACCGGCCGTCATGCTGGCCACGCCGATGCAACGAGGGAGTTGCTGGACGGCGCCCTCGGCGAGTGACCAGAGCGGACTCACGTCCAAACTGACCCACTACCCGGTGGTACGCGCCTGGGCAGGGTTACCCACCTTCTCGCCCGACCGGCTTCCTGTACAACGCGCGCCAGTGCGTGACTCTTGACGACTGGCGAGTGACCGGTTTACGATCTAGGGGTGGTGTAGACCATCTAACTAGACCGAGCTAGACCGAGCTAGAGCATCTAGATGGAGACCCCGGGTTCGGGGTGGGGGATTACGGCAATGTATACGAGTCGTTCATTGCGATTTCACGCTGGTTGGCGTCGGGGCGTGTTCGCTCTGCTTGTAGCAC
>SHUZ01000088.1 GCA_009694415.1 Acidimicrobiia bacterium | reverse complement strand
CCGCTTCAAGGGCTACAAGGCCAAAAGATTCGGCGTGACTCGGAACGATGCACACATCGGCGGCACGGTAGAAGCGCGCGAGTTGATCATGCGGCTGTGGAGGGACGAATCGCACGCGATCAGTAACGCCGAGATCGCTGGAAAGTTCATGGAGGTGCGCAACTTCCGCTTTGCCACTTGCACCACTAGGGCCTCCGACGATAAACAGGACCGCATCGGTGTCATCTAGTGCAGCAAGTGCGCGCACTGCGAGGTCAGCGCCCTTGAGGGGTTGGATGCGACCGGCAAACAACAGCGCGGGGTGACCGTTGAGATTAAGAGCGGCGCGGTCGGCTGCGCGCTCAGATGCGTCACCCGCACGAAACACTTCGTGATCAACTCCGGGCGGAACGACTTCTATGCGATCACAGTTCGCACCATAGAGAGAACGAAGTTGGTTTCGTTCGTCGTCTGTTGAAGCAAGCATGAGGTCGGCGCACCGGATAATTTCTTGTTCTTCGCGCGCACGCTGCACGGGATCGTCGTCTACTCCAGCGTCGGCCTTCACGCGGGCAAGCGTGTGGAAGGTAGCAACTAGTGGTCGGTCGAGTTGATGCTTGAGGCGGTGGCCGACCGCCCCCGAGATCCAATAGTTGGCATGCAACGCGTCGTATTGAACGTCTTCGCTCGCCACATGGTCGAGCACCGCTATTGCCATCGGATCTACAAGATCGACCAAATCGTGCTTCGCTACGGGTTCGGCGGGACCGGCAGATAGGTGCACTACGCGGAATCCAGGCTCCACCTCAACGACCGCATTTTGCGAAGGGTGATCGCGCCGCGTGAGTACGTCGCACTCGACACCTGCTCTAGCCAGCGCGCTTGCAAGCGAACGTACGTACACATTCATTCCGCCACCGTCGCCCGTTCCCGGTTGCGCCAATGGCGAAGTGTGAACACTCAATATGGCAAGTCGGCGGAGGGGCATAACTTTTAGATTCTATCCGGCGCGAGCACAAACCATTCTGGCCGGACTTGGCGCCTATTCGCTAGCTTGCCGGGCGCGCTCCTTGACTTCGTTGCTCCCGATCGGCATCAAACTCACGCTGGAATGACCTGTAGACATCGATGAGCGTCTGCTTTTGGCGTTCGGTGATCGATGTGTCGCGCATCACATGTGCAACCAGATCGGTCTCGTCGCTGCGTTCATCGAGGATGCCCGCTCGCACATAGAGCGTCTCAGCCGAGATACGCAGCCCCTTCGCTATGGCTTGCAAGATCTCGGCGCTCGGCTTACGAAGCCCACGTTCAATCTGACTGAGGTACGGGTTAGAAATTCCCGCTAGTTCACTCAACTTGCGAAGGGACAGACGATCACGATGCCGCTCTTCACGAATAAACGAACCGAGGTCACGTAGGCGCGCCTCTACTGCTGCGGCTTGCTGCGAAACCATTTCAGTTGGTGCCGCTGGCTATCCGTGCAGCAAGAACACGGTCAAGCGCGTCGATGACTCCGTGCAGGGTCTTACGCTTGCCCGACACCTCAGAATCCAACTCGTGGAGCTGCGCTATGCGTTGCGTTAGTTCTTCGTCGGAAAGCGTCGGCAAGTTGGCAAGCGTTGAATCGGCGATGAGACCTTCTAGGCCTCGGTTCCACTGGATACTCATTGACGGAGCGAGTGAGCCCTGCACACGCGTGTTCGCGGGTGGTGGCCGAGTGCCCTGGTCCGCAAGAATGCGCGGTAAATCATCGATTAGGTCGCTGAGTGATCTACCGCTCTTACGGCGATCGATCTCGGCCTCGAGGATTCCGATCCGCGCGTGAGCCAGGCGGCGCACATAAGAGACTTCGGTCTCGATCTCGACGCACTCGTCGCGCATCGCACGAATGTCGTCCAGTGAGCGTCCATCTACGCCGTCTAGGTAGGTGCTCTCAAGGACACGATCGAGTCGCCGTTGTTTGGCTGCCATAGACCACGCAGGCTACCGCGGCGCCAAGCCCGGTGTTCACCCGCCGGATACGGGCGGGAGGATCGCGACTTCGTCTCCATCTTGGAGTTCAGTCTCTTCGGCTCGTCCCCGCGCTTCGCCTTGCCCTGGTTCTTCGCCGTTTACCCAGACCCGCGACGTTTCCAACACCAGTCGAAACTGCTCACCAAATCGCTCGCTCGCTTGGGTGAGCAAATCGCCGAGCGTCGCCGCGACAAAGTCTGTACTACCAGTTCCGGCGGCTTCTCGCGCACCGGCAAAACATCTCAGGCGCACCGACGCCATCGAGTTAGCTCGATACGGTCGCGAGGCCGTCCTTGATCACAACGTCGCCGTCACCATTTCGGGTCTCGAATCCGTAGACAGTGTTCCCGTCTTCGACTCCGGACTTCCAAAACGTTGTCGTGATCTCTTCGCCAGGCAGCACGGGCTTCGAGAAACGTACGACTAGCCGCTTCAGACGCGTGGAGTCGCCGTCGCATAGTTCGGAAACCGCTGCAGTTGAAGTGAACGCCATCGTGCACAATCCGTGAATGATGATGCCGGGTAGCCCTACCTGCTTCGCTATTTCCACGTCGAGGTGAATGGGCATGTTGTCGCCCGACGCTTCGGCGTAGCGATACGTCTGGTCATCATCAAGCTTCTGAGTGACCGAGCCGACCGGATCAGTCGCCTTCGTCGCGGCATCAAGCTTGTGCGCTGGAGCTTCTTCGCCCCCACTCTCGCCTTCGCTAACCCCACGGAAGAACGAAGTCATGTACTGCTCGACAATCAGGTCACCCGTCTGGTCACGCGACTCGACCTTCACAACAACCGACGTTCCGTTCGGCTTGACATGGATTCCAATCGGAGCGGCAGTCGATTGAAGAACCATGCCTGGCGTGATGGGCGCGTGGAAACGCATGTCTTGTTCCCCATGCACGACAAACAAGAGAACCTCTGGCGGAGTGACCAGTGCCATCGCGCCGGCCATCGTGTCCCAAATCGGAACGACAGCGAATATGGGAGGAGCCACTTCGCCGCTTGTGTGGGCGGTGCTGGTGTCGTTGGTAGCCGCGGCATACGCCTTAGCGCGCTCGGCTTCGACCTTGAACTCCGGACCTTCAGTCCACTGCCCTAGCTTTTCGATTGCGAACCCCATGCTCGGCTCCTCCCGATTTCGGCGCGTGCGCGCCAGAATTGACGAAGCGGATGCTAGGCGAGCCCGCAGAAGTGATCCCAATGGCACCCCCATCCCACGCTTATTTCGGACGCTTGTCGCAAAATGCACCGCCACGGTGCGCTACACGACAAACGCTCGGAGGTTGGAGGGGCGGGGTTACGAAGGCGTGGTTCCGCCGTCGATCCGCTCTATTGCCGCTTCTATCTCGGCCAACTCGAGTTCCAATGCGTCGAGAGTCGGAATTGCCTGTTCTTCGATTGCGGCTGGACTCTCATTGGCCGCGCCCTCATAACCGAATGGTGTGTCAGCACTTCCGGCGGGCGTTATCTGCTCTGCTTCCATTCCTTCAGGGTAGCCAGCGACAGTGACTGACCCGCGGAGCGCGGACGGGTCATTCACGATTGCGCATGGCGAGCAACTCACATAAATCTTTCATCAACGAATTCGCCAGATCCAGACGTTCGCTCACATCCTCCACGCGCAGGACGGCCAGAGCATCCATCGGATTGACTGGCGACAACTCGATTGCTCGCCAGCAAGCCTCAACTGGATCTGCGGGCAACTCCTCAGGCGCACCCTCGAATCTTCCAGCTAGGAGGATCAAGTCCTGAAACGTTCGCTCTAGTGCATCCCGTTTCTCACCGTCCCTAGGGAAAGACTCCCGTTCCAGCACGCGTGTCACGCTCGCCCGCGGGTATGGAGCATCTTCCAACCACTCATCTACACGCACGCGCCCCGCACCCACAACGACGAGTTGATACCTACCGTCGTCATATTGCGATGCCTCAACAATTCGGGCGACGGTACCGATATCGAAACGCGCATCACCACCGCCCACTTCCGATCCTCGCTCGATAAGCACAACACCAAACTCAGAACTCACTGCGAGGCACTCCGTAACGAGGATTCGGTAACGCTCCTCAAAGATGTGTAACTGCATCACTTGTCCAGGCACCAACACGTTCCCGAGAGGAAACATAGGCATCACATCTGAGGCCATGGTCGATCAGTTCGCTCGCGCTCGAAGCGAAACCGCTTGTGCTCGCACTTCTTCTGCAATATCACCGGAGAGAGAATCGGCGAGAGTGTCAAGGACTCCTGACGCCTCTGCGAAGGCTCCGGTTGAGCCGAGCACGAGAGCCGTGCGGCGGCGTTCGGCAACGGGCAACTCGACGAAACCCAGTCGAAGGCGACATACCCACGCAGCGCCGCGGCCACTGCCATAGGACTGAGCGAGATTGTTGAGCATGCGCAACAGAATCGCCCGGGTACCGGTGGGTGCGAGATACGCGGACGACCAAGCGGCGTTCGGACCTTGAAGCGCTTCGAACCGTACGCAGCAACCGTCCGCGTCTAGATGTTCACCTCCGTAGAAAGGGTCTACGAACATTCCCGGTTCTTCATCTACACCGACCAGAAAGTGACCAGGCATCCCAACTCCATGAAGTCGCACACCGAGTCTGCGAGCGACCTCGATCAACAACACGCTAAGCGTTATCGGAATACCAACACGACGATCGATTACTTCGTTCAACATCGAGTTACGCGGGTCACCGTAAGCCTCGACATTCCCGGCAAAGCCTTGGTCGACGAACAACGAGTGAACTACTCCACGCGTCGACGCATCGTGTGCACACATTGCTGCGAGGTCATCTAAGCGATAAAGCCAGGAATCGACATCAAAATCAGGATACGCGTGCGCCGCAATCAGCAACGCCGCTTCATCTAGAGCTAGATCGTCTTCTTCAAGGTCGATCATCGCGAGGAACCGTTGAGTTGGCGACGTATCCATAGTGGTGACCGTACCGCCGTCGGTACACTCCGAACATGGCGGTATCCTCAATCGATGATTGGCTGCACGAAATCGTCAAGGAGCGCCTTCACGCAGCCAGTCAGAAAGTGACTGCCAACCGCGAGGCACTGGTAGGGCTTCTAAGTACGGCAACTCGGCCATTGACGATCCCCGAGATCATCGAAGCCAAGCCGACGATTGCCCAAAGTTCTGCATACCGGAACCTCGTTGTGCTCGAGGACGCTGGTCTCGTGCACCGCATAGTCACGAATGACGATTTCGCCCGCTACGAACTTGCCGAAGATTTAACCGGTCACCATCACCATCTCATCTGCACTGTCTGCGGGAGCGTTCAGGATGTTGCAGCGCCAGAGGGACTCGAACGCGCTATGCGGGTCGCAACCAAATCAATTGCCCGAACGACAGGTTTTCGCGCGCAACATCACCGCATCGACCTCGTCGGTATTTGCCAAGCGTGCACCTGAATCTCGCACGCGTCTAAGCCACCGCGCGGATCAACCGATTGGAATGGTCGCATTCACTTCCTGCGAATCGACCTCAGTAACAAGCGTTTTCACCGTTAACTTCCAATCACCATCAAACGGCACCGTAAGGCCGCGCGAGATGTAGTGACCGACGCCTGCGCGCATGAGTTCAACGTCAAATGGCGCTATCTCCTTTTCTGGCAGAGATAATTCCGCCTCCATCTCTTTCACATCTACCGGAACACCGTTATCACTCAGCGCTGTCAGGTGTAGTTCGTTCTTGCCTCGACTCGCCGGCGCGAGCGTGGTTTCAATCTCAATTGTCTCAGCAACCATGGTGGCAAAGAACGGCTGAGTCTGAGCCTCCCCTGGTGGAGGGGTATTCACAAGCAACGCTGTAATCGCAAGCACCGCTGTACTTATCGCAAGTTCCGTCCAGACGGAGGACGTGAGGCGGCGCTGTGCAGTCGGTGCATCAAGTTCGTACCCATCGGGAAATTCCTGATGCGGTTCACTCCCGCCTTCGTCATCGGTTGCACGCGGTAGCCGCCACCGTCGATTTACAACGTCGCCGCTAACGGCTCCGACGAGCACGATTCCTAAAACCAGTATCACCTTCACGGAGAGAAGGCGGCCATAGTCCGTATCAACAAGGTCCGCCACGGCTCCGACTTGTCGCAGCGCTTGGCCGAGCCCAGTGAACACAATTACGAGGATCGTGTACCTCGCTATCTGTGAGAAGCGTGGCGCAACAACCCTAAGCACCGAATCGTCGCGATTCGCGAGAGCGACGAGCAGCATCGCAAGACCACCCAGCCAAACACCGACCCCTCCCACATGGATTGCGTCGAGCACCAAAGCGACCGGCACCATCATGCCCGTCGACGCATGCCCCGCGAGTCCCGGCGTCGCAACGAGAGCGACACCGACAACGATCGCTGCTAGACGCCACCACTTCGGCGCGGGTTGCACACCTCCTGGTGCATCTGTTCGGAATAGAAAGCGCAGCAACGGAAATGCGAGCAGCAAGAGCGCGACACGCAAGATAGCGATTACACCGAACCGCGTCGCAAATACCTGCGACCACAGATCGGGATCGGCAACACCGGCAAGTCCTGTTCCTGCAACGTATGGGCCCTGAATGGCGTAACCGAGAATGGTGGCGCCCAATGCGACGGACCATGATGTCCACACGAGCCGCCGCGCCCGCCGATCGTTGGGTCCCTGGGCCCAAACAGCGACGACGAACAACGTTGAGCCGATCAACAGCAGGATCCCGATGAACGTCGCGGCACGCACAATTGCTGCGATTACCCCAACGGTCGTATCTCCTCCTTCGGCCATGACGAGCCTGCTCGAAACCGATTCGACTTCTGAATTCGATGCACTAGGCGCGCCGATCGAAAACGTGAACGATCCCCCGACGGGATGCGAATCATCGGAACTGACGCGCCACGTGACTATGTACGTACCACGTTCCATTTGCGGAAGGCCTGCGGCAAGCAATTCGGACTTGCCTGCGGGATGGTACGACCGTCCAACACCCGCGACAGTCCGTCCGCGATCGTCGAAGATTCGTATGCCGTTCGCCGCCGATTGAACACCTTCGGTGAAACTTAGGGTCACCGTTTCGGGGGCCTCCTCAACGGTCGCGCCGGGTCCTGGATCGCTCGCGATAAGGGACGAGTGTGCCGATGCCGGAGCGGCCCAAAGCCCTGCGAACAGCAATCCCAATGCGAACGCGCCAAGTAGGCGACGGCAAGCGGCCATCGGAGCAGCCTAAGAGAAAAATCGCGGGGCTCACACACGTGCCCGCGGGTTCCGACCTCATACGAATATCGATGGATGGTGATGGCTAGCGTTTTGCAGCGTGAACTACCTCACACGATTCTTCGTTGTTGCGTACAACAAGGGTTCTGGCAACCACGTGCGCATAATGCGGCCGCTACTAACGGCGACGATGCTTGTTGGGGCGTTCCTCGTGGGTTCCGCGGAGCCAACACCCGCGCACGAAGTCGGAACCTCCCAGTCATCAAACTACGTCACGACGGTCGACGGAATTGTGCCTCGCGTGAATGGACTAACTATTCGCGTGGGAGAAGACCAACGCATTGAACTGCGAAATACAACCCCACACATTGTGGAGGTGACGGGTTACAACGGTGAACAATATTTGCGAATAGCGCGAGATGGAGTTTGGGAGAACCGCCGGTCGCCTGCGGTATTCCTGAACCGCACTTCTACGCCTACACAAACAGTGCCCAACAGGTACAACGCCATGGCAGACCCGGTTTGGGAGCGCGTATCTAATGGAAACGTGGCGCGGTGGCACGACCATCGTGCGCATTGGATGGCGAATACACATCCGTCGGGAATGAGCACGAAAGTCCCCCACGAAAAAATCCTAATGACGGCCTGGGAAATACCTCTCGAGTGGAATCACAAGCAACTCAACATCTCCGGTGACACGTTATGGGTGAAGGGACCATCGCCATTGCCATGGTTGTTCGGCGCGCTCGCTCTGGCGATTGCAGTCATTCTGGGTAGTCGTACTCGCGTTTGGTCGGCGGTCGCATGTACAGCCTTGGGCGCACTAGTCATCGTCGAATTAGCTCACATCGCGGATACCGGGATTGGGTCCACGGTCGCAATCGGCAGTCGTGTAGCAGCTAGCACTTTCCCGATCGTGTCGATTGTGCTCGCTGTGGTCACAATCGTCTGGGTACTTCGACGCGGAGCCAGCGCTGCCGCACCAGCCGTATTAATCACAGGGCTCTTCATCGCCGTGACCGCCGGATTGGCAGAAATGCCATCTCTTTCGAGTTCACAACTACCAACATCGATTCCCGATTGGTGTACCCGCGCGGGCGTCATGCTGGCCCTAGGCCTCGGGAGCGGATGCCTGATCGGCGCCGCCTCTCAATTGCGACAGTCCACTCCCGAGCCAACGCGCCAGACTGTGTAAATGCCAACAATCTTCACCCGAATCATCAATGGCGAGTTGCCGGGTCGCTTCGTGTGGACCGACGAGGTCTGCGTTGCCTTCCTCTCGATCAATCCACTAGCGACCGGTCACACGCTCGTAATCCCCCGCGCCGAGGTTGATCACTGGATCGACCTAGATCTAGATACCAACGCGCACTTGATGCGAGTCGCACACTCGATCGGTGTTGCGCAACAACAGGCATTTGATCCGGGCCGGATCGGATTGATAATCGCAGGCTTCGACGTCCCGCATGTGCACTTACATGTGGTTCCGATCAACGGGATGAACGACCTCGACTTCGCGAACGCCGATCTAGATCCCGATGCTGTGGCACTCGATGCAGCCGCCGACGCTTTACGCGCCGCGCTGGTCGCGCCCTAGTCTTTTTGGGGTGCACGAGGTCAGGTGCAGTTCAGGGCTTTCCTTAGGACTTGCAAATTCTTCTTCATCACGCTGATGTAGTTCGCTCCTGCGGTTCGTTGCGTTTCGCTAAGACTTTCGAGTGGGTCAAGCACCGCTGTTCGCAAACCCCCTGCTTCCTTCGCCAACGTACTAGCAACCTTCGGGGACACGAGAGTCTCCGTGAATATGGTCGTAACTCCATCGCGGTCCACAAGGTCTGTTAATTCCGCTAACCGCTTCGGATCGGGCTCCTGGTCCGGAGAGAAGCCAGCAATCGGTTCCGCTACGAGGTCGTAGCGTTGCGCAAGGCGTCCGAATGCGTCATGCGCTGTGACTATCGTTCGCCGTTCGCACGTCGCGAGTCCCTGCGTGTATTCGCGATCAAGTGCATCTAGTTGTTCCCGATACACACCTGCGTTGCGCGCGTAGCGGCGAGCGTTGTCTGGATCAATATCGATCAGCGCGCGCTCAACACGATCGACGATGCGGACCATCTCGTGCGGGTCCAACCAAATATGAGCGCCATCGCTCGCACTCCCAACTGTCAACGTCTCACCGCTGCGCGCACGGGCGGCAGTTTCAACCGCAGGCTGGAAACCACCGCCAAG
>SHUZ01000003.1 GCA_009694415.1 Acidimicrobiia bacterium | reverse complement strand
ACACAACATCTGGATTCACGCGCTTCGCATCCTCGAAGCCAATCCCGAGTCTGTTGGCAACACCAGCAGTCATGTTGTGGTGCACAATGTCTGCACGCTCAATAAGTTCCAGCGCGATCGCTAAACCGTCCGGAGTCTTCAGGTCTACAGCGATGTCGCGCTTTCCGCGTTGGCACCCAAAGAACGGTTTACCCGCTAGCCGCATGCCGTCGCCGGTGACAGGTTCAACTTTGATTACATCCGCGCCAAGGTCTCCGAGCACCATGGGACCAAACGGACCGGCGAGATATTGACCGAAGTCAACAACCAGAACTCCATCTAGCGCTGGCATCAGGCTCTCACCCCGCTGAATTTCGCGATATCGGATTCCGAATAACCCAACTGGCCGAAGATCTCAGCGTTGTGTTGCCCCGGCATCGGTTGGGGTCCCTGAATCGCGCCAGGGGTTCTTTGCAGGTTTATCGGAACGCCGATCTGTGTGGTAGTTCCCAGTTCTGGATCCTCCACGGTCGCCACCATGTTGTTCGCGACGAGTTGCGGGTGCGGCGTTCCGCCCGCGCCTAAGGCTTCTTCCATTGTGATCACCGCTTCTACGGCGTGATTGTGCGCTTGGAAGTTACTCACCAGCGCATTGCGATCGTGTCCCTTGTATGCGACTCTTCGCTTCACGGTGAACTGTTCGCGTTCCTCGGGTGCCATCGCCATGAATGCGAAGGGATCTGGCGCATCGTCCAGTCCAAGTAGTTCGTCTTGGCTTTTAGTCGGGGTTAGACCACTCATCACCGATGAGTGAACCCATTTTTTATCTGCGACTTCGAAGAGCATCTGCTGGTGAATTCCTGGCGGATAACTCTTTCCCATCAGATCGTGGAACGCGGCCGGCGCCTTCTCAACGTACTGCCAAATTTGTGTTGTGAATAACAACGCACCTTGGAACAGCGAAGTAGTTACGTGTTGACCGGAACCTGTTTCTTCCCGTGCAACTAGTGCAGCGAGTATTCCCGTCGGAACTAGAAACATCGCCCCCATGCTCGGCATTGGCATGTGCAGAAATATCGGCCCCATTCGCCACCCAGGCTGCTCCCATTGCTGACCGCTGCTCGCCTGCACAAGAGCGTCGTAACCGGGGCGATCCGCAAGACGGTGACCTTCGGGATATGCGGGACATGAGCTGTAGATGAGACGCGGATTGCGTTCGTGTAAAGCGTCGTAGCCAATCCCGAGACGATCCATAACTCCCGGTCGGAATGCTTCGACGACCACATCTGCTTCGTCAATAAGGCGCATAAATGCAGCGTGGCCTTCAGGGTTCTTTAGGTCGACCGTCACCGAACGGCGTGAGCGGTTCCACACCGCGTAACCACTGTACGAGCGGAAGGGATCGCCGCCCGGAGGCTCCACTTTGATGACATCAGCGCCTTGTTCGGCAAGCAGCAAGACCCCCAAAGGGCCAGCGATTCCCCATGAGAGATCGAGAACCTTGACCCCATCGAGCGCACCAGCCATGTGGGCAGCCTCGCGCATTCCTGACGCCCGTGTCATGTCCACGCGCAATAGGACTTATGGACGCGCAGATTCGAGCTTTGCTACGCCTTCGACGTTGGCATCCTTCTTCAGTTGCAACAGGCTTGCTCGGCGCCCCTCTAAGTATCTGTCGAAGAAGTCGACCGTTGCTTCGGAGACCACGTTTTGCCACGCTCCGGAAAAGGGTGCATGCGGTGCGCCTAGCAACGTAAGCATGAACTTATCCCCGGTCGCTGCGGAGTAAATACCGCTGCTTCCAGAATACGGCACCCGCGCGTCTTGGTCGCCGTGGATAAGCATGATCGGAATGTCTGGCCACGCCCAGGATCCATCGCCGAATGGGAGTTGCAACCCGGCGATCGCAGTAACCGCGTCGATACGTTTATCCCTGCAACACCCGCTGTAGGCAGCGCCGAGAGTCGTTATCGCGCCAAGCGAGTGACCGGCTGCACCAATTTGTGACTGGTCGATCATGCCTTGCAGGGACTTGTTACTGCGGTTCAACTTGATCATCTTGTCGATGACCAGGCTCAGGTCTTCGGCTTGGTTCTGGTAGTCGGAAATAACTGGGCCTCCGGGCGCACCCTTGCTCGACAGGGGGAATGTCGGTGCAGCCACTACATAACCAGCCGCTGCGATTTCGCTAAGGAAGTTCGTCTTGTACGCCTGCCCATCCGAAGTATATCCATGAGAGAAAATTATGAGCGGGTATGGCGCCTCTTTGCGTGCGGGGGTCGCGCCGATAACTGGCGCTCCGCCGGGTGTTCCCTTTGCGGGGTACAGCACCAGTACCGAGATCTCACGGCTAGATGAACCCGGGAACGTACCGTTGGCATCCGTTGGCCTGGTCTTGTCGACGTACGTCTTTGTCACTTCTCCTACCGCATAACGGCGTGTTCCCTGTACCGAATCGGAAGCCGCGCTAGCCGCGACCGGAGCGAGCGATGAACAGATGATCATCGTTACAACCATTGAGCCTGCGCGATGAAGTTTTGTCACGCGAGAGCAGCGATGCTCGAGAGTGCAATACCGCGTCGCTCTTGGCGAAGCACGTGTTCGTCGAGTCCGTTGGTCGTGTACGCGAAAGATATTCCTGACTCAGGATCAGCCCATGCGATCTGACCCCCGGCTCCGTTGTGACCGAAGGTGCGCGCGGAACTCGTCTTTCCGAATCCGCGCATGAAGCCGAGGCCGTCATCGCCTGCGATGACAACACCAAGTCCGCGGTTTGCGCTTACCCCCGTCCACTTGTCGGGAAGTTCATTGCGCACTCGACTAGTCGCGTCACGCAACACCTCTGGATCCCAGATTCCATCGCGATTGTGCAATATGGCCTGGTAAAAGAGTGCGAGGTCCGACGCCCTCATCACGCCACCGCCTCCTGGTATCCCAACGGTGCGCATTTCTGGACTGTTTAAAGCGATCAATGCCTCGGGCGTCACTTCAGTTACCGGGAGTTCGCGTACGCCAAGTGCTTCTTCCAGTTCATCGGGAGTTGCGGGTTCTCCCACATTGACCAACTCTGCGATGTCTTCTTGATCTGCAGCATCGAGACCGAGGACGCGTCGCTCGATCCCGGCCGGTCGCGTAATGCGCTCCTCGACTAGATCTCGGTAATCGCCACCGGTAACGCGGTCGATGATCTCAGCCAGCACCCAGTGACCCGAAGTCGCGTGATACTCAGAACTCGTGCCAGGCTCCCAGTTCAATTTCCATTTGCCGAATCGGTTGACTCGTCCTTCGCGCGTATTCCAATCGGGCGGTGCGAGCGGCGCGTGTGGGAACCCCGATGTATGCAACATCACCTGCTCGACAGTTATGCAGTCCTTGCCATTGGTTCCAAACTCCGGCACGTAATCGGTGACGAGATGGTCCGGCGACAACTGATTCTCGCCAATCAAGATCCAAGCCAAAGAGGCAACGAATGCCTTCGTCGCAGAGAAGACCGCGTAGCGAGTGTCGACAGTGGCTTCGCCGAAGGCCTCGAAGTGTTCGATGTGGCCGGCCCTCGCAATGGCTATCTGGCAACTAGGCAGCAGGCCTGAGTCGATCTCTTGTTGCGCTCGTGTTCTTAAGGTCTCAATGGGGTCGGTCATAGGGCACCACGATAGGCGTTCGCATTGGAGGTGCCCTACCGGTGATGATGTGGCGGTGAACATGCCTCGGAACGTTGTCGTTGTCCTGCTCGACAGCCTCAATCGCCACATGCTCGGCGCCTATGGAAGCACGGAGTTCGCAACCCCGAACCTCGATCGCTTCGCCAACCGCGCGGTCCGGTTCGATCGGCATTACACGGGATCGCTTCCATGCATGCCCGCGCGACACGACCTGCTCTGCGGGGCCCTCGACTTTCTCTGGAAGCCTTGGGGTTCGATTGAGATTTGGGAAGAACCGCTCACGGTGCCGCTACGTCGTGCCGGAGTTGTAACGAAATTAGTTTCCGATCACCCGCACCTCTTTGAGACCGGCGGCGAGAACTACCACGTTGACTTCACGGCATGGGACTACCAGCGCGGCCATGAAAGTGACATGTGGCGAACGCGACCCGACCCGTCATGGCAAGGCGCGCCGAGTTTTGGACGCGTTTCTCCCTATGACAATTCGCGTGGATGGTTTCAAGGCGAAGAAGATTTTCCGGGACCGCGCACGATGAAAGCCGCGGCGCGTTGGTTAGCCGAAGAAGCCCCTGAGGCGCCCGATCGCTTCTTCTTATTGGTAGACGAGTTTGATCCGCACGAGCCGTTCGACACACCGGAGCCTTACGCGTCTATGTATGACGATGGATGGGAAGGCCCGCATCTCGTCTGGCCTCCATACGCAGTTGGTGCTGTAGCCAAAGGTGTTATTTCCGAGAGAGAAGGACATCAGATACGCGCGCAATACGGCGCGAAGTTGACGATGATCGATCACTGGTTCGGTCGAATAGTTGAACAGCTCGACAAGCGCGGCCTTTGGGAAGATACGGCTGTTGTGCTCTGCACAGACCACGGCCACTATCTAGGCGAGAAGGACATGTGGGGAAAGCCCGGTGTCCCACCGTACGAAACTCTTGGGCATACACCGCTCATGGTGTCGTGGCCAGGAATCGGTGCGGGTTCGCGAGATGCGCTCACGACGAACGTTGATCTGCATGCGACGATCGCTGATGTATTCGGCGTGGCCGTCGAACAGCGCACACACGGCTCCTCGCTTGTTCCGCTCATGGCGGATGAGAACGTTTCAATTCGCGACTACGCACTTGGTGGAGTCTGGGCAAACGAAGTTCAGATAGTGACCTCGGACGGACACAAATATGCGCGTGCTCCCATCGGGGAGAATGCACCGCTCTCAATGTGGTCGAACCGATGGTCGACGATGCCAGTGAATGCCTTCCCGGACTTGCGCCTACCGCGTCCGGACGGCCGCGCCTTCCTCGACCGCATGCCAGGTTCCGATGTCCCGGTTATTCGTCAGCCATTTTTGCCCGGTGATCCGCTTCCGTTCTGGGCATATGCAGACTTCGATGGGAACCGCGCTTATTCAATTGGTGAAGACCCCAACGAGGAGAACAATCTCGCGGGGTCTGTAGTCGAAGACGAACTATCGTCGCTGCTTCGAGAGGCGCTCAAAACAATGTCGGCGCCCGACGATCAGTTTGAACGACTCGGTTTGGAATAGGTCAAATACCAAACTTGTTGGTAGTAATTGCATCGGAGGGATATTAGAAATGACTGACGACTTTTCACCGGTGCCTGAGGACCGGTTCACCTTTGGGCTTTGGACGATTGGAAATCGTGGGCGCGATCCTTTTGGCAATGAAACGCGTCCGCTACTCGACCCAGTTGATGCAGTTCGTGGCCTAGCTCGAATCGGTGCCTACGGCGTCAACTTCCACGACGACGACCTCATTCCCCCAGGGTCTACCGCTCCGGAACGCGATGGAATCTTGAAGCGCTTCCGAGAAGTTCTGGACGAAACGGGAATCAAAGTCCCAATGGTCACGACAAATCTTTTCTCACAGCCGATCTTCAAGAGTGGCGCATTTACTGCGAATGATCCGGTCGTGCGACGCCATGCTCTCCGCAAAACATTGAACGCGATCGACCTAGGCGCCGAGTTTGGTGCTGGCATCTTTGTGATGTGGGGCGGGAGAGAGGGCGCGGAGTGTGACGCAGCAACAGACGTTCCATCTGCTCTTGACTGCTACGCGGAGGCGATCAATGCGTGCTGCGCATACATCAAAGAGAGCGGTTATCAAATGGAGATCGCGCTTGAACCCAAACCGAACGAACCGCGAGGGAACCTCTTTTTGCCGACAGTAGGACATGCTCTCGCGTTTATTCACGAGCTCGACTTCCCTGACATGGTGGGACTCAACCCCGAGTTTGCCCACGAGACGATGAGTGGCCTCTCGTTCCATCACGCGGTTGCGCAAGCGTTGTGGGCAGACAAGTTGTTCCACATCGATCTCAACGCACAGGTGCCGGGAAAGTTCGATCAAGATCTTCGCTTCGGCTCAGAAGGTATCCGAGATGCGTTCTATCTAGTGAAGTTGCTTGATGATGCTGAGTGGGATGGCATGAGACATTTTGATGCTCACGCGTATCGCACCGACGATATTGATGGAGTGTGGGAGTTCGCTGTCGGTTGCATGCGCACATATCTAGTGCTCCGCGACAAAGCACGGCGCTTTGCACAAGATCCTGAGATCCAAGAAGCTCTTGAAGTCACAAAGGTGAAGAGCTTGGGGATTCCAACGATGCCAGAGACGGGCGCCGATAGGTTCGAACGATTGCGCAAAGAAACAATTGATGTTGATGCTGTAGCGGCAGTCGGATACGGACATGAACGTCTTGACCAACTCGTGACTGAGTTACTCATGGGAATCCGGTAGATGGTCCGAACGAGCATCAGCCGCGCAAGAGCACTTGTGCGAACTGCGCTGATTTGAAATGTCGCTGATTGCAGGAGTCGACTCTTCGACGCAAGCAACAAAAGTAGAAGTCCGCGATGCCGATACGGGTGCATTGGTCGCACGGGGGAGGGCGCCTCACCCTTCGACTTCGTCACCGCGTTCTGAACAAGATCCTGAATCTTGGTGGGCTGCGCTCGAGGTTGCGCGCGATGAAGCAGGCCATCGCTCAGAGGTTGCAGCGATCTCAGTAGCGGCCCAACAACACGGAATGGTTGTTGTCGATGCAGATGATCGCGTGATTCGTGCTGCCAAGCTTTGGAACGATACGGAATCCGCTCCTGACTCCGACTGGTTGTTGGGGCAACTAGATGGCGGCAGGAAGGACTGGGCTGACGCTTGTGGTTCTGTGCCATTGGCGTCGTTCACGATCACGAAACTTTCGTGGCTTCACAGAAGTGAGCCCGACGCCTGGTCGCGCGTCGACAAGGTAATGCTCCCGCATGACTGGCTGGCATGGCGACTGACGGGAGAGTTTGCGACCGACAGGGGTGACGCATCGGGAACTGGGTATTGGTCACCGATAACTGACGATTACCGGTACGACCTTTTGCGGCTCATCGACGCCGAAAAAGATTGGCAACGGGCGCTCCCACCTGTACAAGTACCGAACAATGCTCACGGAACCGGTGACAACATGGCGGCAGCTCTTGGGATCGGATTGCGGCCGGGTGATGTAGCGATCTCATTGGGGACCTCTGGAACGGTCTTTGCTGTAAGTGACGTACCCACGTGCGATGCGACGGGATTAGTTGCTGGTTTCGCGGATGCGACCGGTCATTTTTTGCCACTCGTTTGCACTCTTAACGCCATGAAGGTGACAGACGCAATTGGGCGCCTGTTGGGGGTCGATCACGAGACATTCGATGCGCTGGCTTTGGCATCTGTTCCAGGAGCCGGCGGAGTCACCTTGCTCCCATATATGGATGGCGAACGCACTCCTAACCTCCCAAACTCGACCGGCGTGTTGTCTGGTCTTCGTTCGGACGTAAGCCGCGAGCAGATAGCACGCGCGGCGGTTGAGGGAGTGATCTGTGGATTGTTAGAAGGGTTGGACGCGTTACGCGCGGCGGGCGTCGAGTGTGATGACGGACGGCTGTTCCTCGTTGGCGGTGGCAAGAAAAGCGCGGCCTTCAGGCGCGGGTTAGCTGACCTGTCCGGACGGGAAGTAACCGTGCCGCTCGACGATGAACTTGTAGCAATCGGCGCGTGCGTACAAGCAGCAGCACGTAACAGTGGTGAGACCGTTCGTTCGGTGCAAGACGCCTGGGGTCTCGGCGGCGGCGAAGTCATCGCACCCGATATTTCCGTTGACGCCGAAGCGGTGCGAACCGCCTACGCATCAGTTGCTAGTGGCGCTGCCCAGAAAGTGCCGGGTTCTTGAACTGCGCCTTTACGTAGTCGCGGTTCAGCATCGCGATGAAGTTGACCGAGATTTCTTTAGGGCAAGCCGCTTCGCACTCGCCGTGGTTTGTGCATGATCCGAACCAGCGTTCCATTTCCTCGACCATCGAGACGACGCGCGTGAAGCGTTCGGGCTGTCCTTGCGGTAGCAGCGAGAGGTGCGAATATTTCGCCGCAGTGAATAGTTGTCCTGCGCCATTTGGGCAAGCGGCTACGCACGCTCCGCATCCGATGCATGCTGCCGCGTCCATGGCAGCGTCGGAGGCTTGTTTGGCGACCAAGATTTCGTTGGCGTCACGCGCTGCACCCGTCGGAGCCGTGATGTAACCACCTGCTTCAACGATTCTGTCGAGCGCCGAACGGTCGACGGCTAGGTCCTTGATTATTGGGAAGCCAGCCGCGCGCCATGGCTCGACCGTGATCGTTTCGCGATCGGTGAGTTTGCGCAGGTGCAACTGACAGGTAGCGGTACCTCTTTCGGGCCCATGCGCGCGGCCATCGATCATCATTGCGCAAGATCCGCAAATCCCCTCGCGGCAGTCATGGTCGAATGCCACTGGTTCTTCGCCGCGCGTCTCGAGTTGCTCGTTTAAGACGTCGAACAACTCGAGAAAACTCATGTCTTCGCTCACATCGTGCATTGGGTAAATCTCGAACCGACCAACTGCGTCTGGTCCTGCTTGCCGCCACACCTTGAGGTTGAGGTCCATCGTCATCGCCTCCCGCTACTTGTAACTGCGCTGTGCAAGCGCCACGTTGTCGAAGGTAAGCGATTCTTTGTGCAGCTCGGGCGTGTTTCCTTCGCCGGTCCATTCCCAAGCCCCGACATATGCAAAGTCGTCGTCGTTGCGCAATGCCTCGCCCTCTTCGGTCTGGTGTTCGACTCGGAAGTGTCCACCGCAACTTTCTTCGCGATGCCGCGCATCGCGTACGAGCAGTTCACCGAACTCAAGGAAGTCGGCTACGCGCCCGGCACGCTCGAGGCTCTGATTGAAGGATTCATTCTCTCCGAGCACGCGAACGTCACTCCAGAACTCATCGCGAAGCGCGGGGATAGACGTGAGCGCCTCGTCAAGGCTCTCAGCGCTCCTTGCCATACCGCAGTGGTCCCACATGATCTTTCCAAGTTCGCGGTGAAAATGATCGACGGTTTTCGTTCCCTTTACCGAAAGGAGTCGATGTACTTGAGCATCGACATTCGCTTCGGCATCGCGAAACACCGGATCGTCGATCGGTACGGGCTCTGTACCAAGAAGCGGCGCTAGATGCGCACCGATAGTCGCTGGCAAAACGAAATAGCCATCGGCGAGTCCTTGCATCAGTGCACTCGCGCCTAGGCGGTTCGCTCCGTGATCCGAGAAGTTCGCCTCGCCGAGCACGTAGAGCCCTGGTACGTTGCTCATTAGGTTGTAGTCAACCCAGAGCCCCCCCATTGTGTAGTGAACAGCTGGGTAAATGCGCATAGGCTTCTTGTACGGGTCTTCACCCGTTATGCGCTCGTACATCTGAAAGAGGTTTCCGTATCTCTCTTCGATGACTTCGCGCCCGAGTCGATCAACCGCGGACCCAAAGTCGAGGTACACGCCGTTCTGTATCGGACCTACGCCATGACCGGAATCGACCTCTCGCTTGGCGGCGCGCGATGCCACGTCTCGCGGGACGAGATTCCCGAACGCCGGGTAACGCCTCTCCAAGTAGTAGTCACGTTCGCTTTCTGGTATTTGGTCCGGAGAGCGAACGTCATTTGGCGTAGTTGGAACCCAGATACGTCCGTCGTTTCGCAATGACTCGCTCATCAAGGTGAGCTTGGACTGGAAGTCATCGCTCGCGGGAATGCACGTAGGGTGGATCTGGGTGTAACACGGATTAGCCATTAGAGCGCCGCGCTTGTGTGCGCGCCAGGCCGCAGTGACGTTGCTCGCCTTTGCGTTCGTGGAGAGGAAAAATACGTTTCCGTACCCTCCAGTTGCGAGGACTACTGCATGACCGGAGAACGAACGCACCGCACCAGTCACTAGATGCCGCGCGACGACACCGCACGCGAGGCCGTCTTTCACAACGAGATCGAGCATTTCAGTCCGGTTATGTAACTCGACATTTCCTAGTCGCACTTGTCGCGCGAGTGCTTGGTATGCACCGAGCAGCAGCTGTTGTCCTGTCTGTCCCCGCGCATAGAACGTGCGGCTTACTTGCGCGCCGCCGAATGAGCGGTTGTCGAGTAGGCCGCCGTATTCACGAGCAAACGGAACGCCCTGCGCCACGCACTGGTCGATGATGTTTACGCTGACCTGTGCGAGCCGATAGACGTTCGCCTCGCGAGCGCGGTAATCGCCGCCCTTGACCGTGTCGTAGAACAGACGTTGCACACTGTCGCCATCGTTTTGGTAGTTCTTGGCTGCGTTGATTCCACCTTGCGCGGCGATGCTGTGCGCTCGCCGTGGAGAGTCGTGGAAGGTCAGCATCGTGACCCGATAGCCCAGTTCGGCGAGCGTTGCCGCGGCCGACGCACCGGCGAGTCCGCTGCCTACGACGATTACGTTGAACTTGCGCTTGTTCGCTGGGTTTACGAGTTTGACCGAGAACTTGTAGTCATCCCACTTTCGTTCGATCGATCCGCTTGGTATTCCGGCGTCAAGTGAGATTGCCATCAGGAGCCAACTCCGACCATATCCAAAGGTTCGTCAATTGATTGATGGGGCCGTAGTTCGTTCACTTGCCAACTACTCCAGTCACAACCAACAAGGGCATTGAGATATTGCCAACTGCAATCACCGCAGCGAAGGTGACGGCGAAGTAACGACGAATTGGGTTCCACCTCGGGTTGTTCCATCCGAGACTCTGGAACATGCTCCATGAGCCGTGGAAGATATGGATAGCCAGCGCGATGTTGGCGAGGATGTACAGGATCGCTACAGGAACGCGCTCGAAACTTGCGATCACGTTGTCGTACGTATTGCCGCGCACAAAGTCTGGATTAGTGGTTCCCCATGAGAGGTCGGCAAGGTGGAAAAGAAGGAATAGAGCGATTATCACGCCCGTCCAACGCATGGTCCGTGACGCAAAATTCGCGGCCACGTAGTCACGTCGTGACTGATACCGAACCGGCCGCGCCTTGTGGTTCATTCGCGTCAACTGGGCCGCTGCGACTATGTGAAGACCGAATGCAGCGATCAACCCGAGGCGCATTCCCCAGAGCACAACGGTTCGCGGTAGTGCCGGTTCACCGAGCGTATGTAGCCACTCGGCATACTCGTCGAGATGTACGGCACCGAGAAAAATCTTGAGGTTGCCGACCATGTGAACGAGGACGAAGCCGAGCAGTGCCAGGCCGCTGACGGCCATGACCCATTTCTTTCCAACGGCACTAGACCAAAAGCGGCGTATCGGATTCGTAGGGCGTCGGGTGCTGCCCACTGCCTCATCGTCGCTCGTTTTAGTCAAGTCCTGCAGCGTCTTCATTTACTCCCGATTCGCCTTTCCAGTCGGGCGGAGTTCGGCTGGAAACCTAGCCTTCAGGATTCGCCGCTATCGATCCGGAGCCATTCGATCACACTGTCGTAGTCGTTCGTGACAACGCCTAATGCGGGATGACTCAATGACACGCTTACTGAGGTAGTTCGCCGATCTAGATGCACATTCCCTATTAGTGCTATTCCGTTGGCGGGAACATCGCCAGTGAATCGTCGTATTTCACCGTCAAGGTCAGTAGTAATGGTCGCGCCCAAGAGCGGACTGCGAAGTTCGCTGACCACATGCACCGTACCGCCGCGCGGTTCGAGCATCGGCAGCACGCTCCGGCACGCATTCGTCAAAGCTTCGTAGCCACTCTTTGCAACCCGTTGATGGTCCAAGACCGACCAAGTGACGGAGGGGTGGCCATCAGCAAAACAGAAATGACAGAAACCTCCTGTCGGGTTGCCTTTCAGCCGTCGTAGATCTTCGATCTGCAGTTGAATGAGAGCGGACTGGTAACTCTGGGTTGCGGAGCGCCATGCATCGAAACTATCGAAAAGGTCTGGTGGAACATGCTGGTCAAAGTAGAGCTTCTGACATGCATGCCGTTCTAAGAGATGATCCCAATCAAGATCGGGCCACGTCGACGGCTCCATGAAGGACGCGGTTTCGGGGACGGCCTGTGCGCCGAACTCACTCACAAACTCAGCGAGCCGAGGGACGCCCCGCAGTGCTGGCGCGAGACCGCCGATATGGCCGTGGTACCAACCGAAGTAGAGATGGCTATCGGTGCCCATGGATCCGAGTCCTGGGAGCACTCCTGAGTGGCGATCTACCGGTCGCGTCGGATCGGCTTTGTGAATAGCACGAGCAACCGAGCGGTCTAAAACGTCTTTGTTCCAAGACGGCAAGAACATCGACGCGCCAGCGCGCAAAACATCTCGGTGACGCGGCTGAACACCAGGGCGGATGTCCATCGCGAGCGGTTCGTTATGAACGCACCACAACGCGATACTCGGGTGGTGGCCGAGCAGATCGACCATCTCGCGTGCTTGACGCACGGCCTGCCGACGAGTTCCGCGCGCGTAGCCCCATTGCAGTGGAAAGTCTTGCCATAACAGCAGTCCCGCTTTGTCTGCTGCTTCGTACATTTCCGGACGCGAGACGTGGGCATGAATGCGAAGCAGGTCGAGGTTCGCGGCTATAGCGAGGTCGACATCACGCGCAAACTCCCGAGCGGTCGCTGCAGCTAGGTCCATCCTCGTAGGACCCTGGTTGGATCCCATTACGAACAGGTTCTCGCCATTGATGGATAGTTGCCAGTCCTTCATGCGCACTTCGCGGAAAGCGGTAGACAGCCGTCGTGAGTCGCTCGTTTGTCCGTTGATATCCACCCGGACGTCGACCGTCACCATCTGTTGATCACCTAGGCGCCACGGCCACCAACGTGGCGGTTGGTCCACGTCGAGGGTCCAAGAAATCCTGTTGACTCCTTCGGCGAGCGTTAGGTCGCGGTCGACTTCGAGCAAAGTCTCGCCGCTAGGTCCGGTCACGACCGCGACTAGGCGTGCTTCCAACGGCGAAGGCGCCAGATTGTCAGCACGATCGAGAGTGATGTCGAGTAGCAAGCGACCGCGAGCATCGGTCGCCTCGCTGCAAAGGACGCGCAGCCACTTGACGCGCACCGATCCAGTGTCATGCACGCGTGCTGCGCGCCAGATGCCCCCGGGGTTCCACTTTGGATCAAGGTTGTCCCAGTGTGAAAAGACGCCTGTGATCGTGCGCTTCGCCCGTCGCTCGATCTGTCGAGGGCTGGCTACTTCGATCGCAAGTGTGTGAGCGTCGCCGTGGTTACTTCGTGTTTGTTCGGTGATCTCGAAGGTATGAGGGAAGAAGTAGCCCTCCGTTGCGCCCGAGTAAGCGCCGTCGAACCAGATATCCCCGTAGTAAAAGATTCCATCGAGCGTCAGGAACCGACGGCTTCCCGATGGTAGAGGGATCGGTTCGACGATCCTGCGGTAAAGCAGTGGTCCGTCGAAGTCTTCAAAGTTCCGTGCTGACTGCCAGTGACCAGGAACTGCAATTTCGGGCCAGTCGTTGTCGTCAAAAAGCGGATCCGTGAATCGCTTCGCGAGGTCGCCCTCGTCTCCGTGACAGCGCCATGAACCAGAGAGATCCATTGCGAAATGTGAGCCGGTCATCACGCCCGAGGTTACCGACACTGGGTGATGGCGCGGAGGTAGCGGTAAGGTTCAACTTATGAGCCGTCCAGCAACCCTTGGTGACCTTCGAGCAAGTGGATGGGAGTCGCGTCCCGTCAAAGAAGAAGTTAGGGCGAATGCCATCGCGAATATTGCGGCCGGCCTGCCGCTTGTAGATGGTGTATTCGGTTACGACGAGACGGTGTTTCCGCAGCTGGAGAACGCGTTGATCGCTGGCCACGATGTCATCTTCCTAGGCGAGCGAGGTCAGGCAAAAACACGAATCATCCGTTCGCTCACAAACCTGCTCGACGAATGGATGCCAATAGTCGCAGGTTCCGAAATCAATGACGACCCGTACAATCCCGTGTCGCACCACGCTCGCGTGTTGATTGCCGAACGCGGCGATGACACGCCGATTGACTGGGTTCATCGCGATCGTCGCTTCGGCGAAAAGCTAGCGACTCCCGATACGTCGATTGCAGATCTCATCGGTGAGGTGGATCCGATCAAGGTCGCTGAAGGCCGGTATCTGTCTGACGAGTTAACGATTCACTATGGCCTTGTACCGCGCACCAACCGCGGAATATTTGCGATCAACGAGTTGCCCGACCTCGCGGAGCGCATCCAAGTTGGCCTTCTCAACGTTCTTGAAGAACGCGATGTGCAGATTCGCGGTTACAAGATTCGGTTACCACTAGACGTGATGCTCGTGGCGTCTGCCAACCCAGAGGACTACACCAACCGGGGGCGCATCATCACTCCGCTCAAGGATCGTTTCGGCAGTCAGATTCGTACTCATTATCCGCTCGATATCGAAACCGAAATCGACGTGATTGAACAAGAAGCGAGACCGCTTGGCATCGACGGGATGACAGTGGCCGTTCCTAGTTACATGACCGAGATAGTCGCCGAAATCAGCCAGCAAGCCCGCTCTTCACCGCATGTCAATCAGCGTTCAGGGGTTTCTGTACGCCTATCGGTTGCGAACTACGAAACCCTCGTAGCCAACGCGATGCGCCGTGCTCTCAAGAGCGGCGAAACGGAAGTTGTTCCTCGTGTGAGTGACTTAGAGGCGATCGCAGCATCAACCTCTGGGAAAATCGAGATCGAAACAGTTGATGACGGCCGCGAAGGTCTGGTGCTTGATCGAATTGTCAAGACGAGTGTGCTCGAGGTGTTTCGTTCGCGTGTAAGACCGGAACACCTCGGCGCTCTAGTTCATGCCTTCGACGACGGCAAGGTTGTTCATACAGGAGAAGAGTTGCCCGCCGCTCAATACGCTGAATTATTAGGGTCGGTCGATGGACTTCCCGAGGCGTTATCGGACCTCGCGACGAGTGAGAGCCCGGGCGCCGTGGCATCGGCAATCGAATTCATCTTGGAAGGGCTGCATCTTTCTAAGCGCCTCAACAAGGACTCTGTCGGAGGAAAGGCGACGTACCGCTCGCGGTCCTAGAGCCCTTTTCGTTCGTACCAACCGCAATCTTGGCCAGCTCTCCGGTTTACATCTTCGACCGCTCGCTGGATGGCTGGTTGATCTACGACGGACTTGTCGCCCTTCGCTCTGCGTTTGATTGCATCGAGGAAAACCGCTGCCTGATCCGCGATGTCTTTGGGGGCGTTGTCAGCGATAGCCGTTACGAATTCGACATGTTCGTCGAGTGAGAGGTCTCCTACCTGGACTTTCTCGTCATAACGCGCCGCGGCTACGCAGAACTCTTTCGTTGGCCTCGGCAATTTCGAGGCGGCACTCTCGCTGCTCTTGCAGGCGGTAACCGTCACGAGAACGATGGCTAACGCAATCATCAATTCTTTTCGCACGAAGGCATTGTTGCCGCGATCGTGGCTGTGGTTCGATCCGGGCGTTGGGTAGGCGGACCCTTGCGAGGTACATGAATGTGGCGGCGACCGGTACCCTGCGGGAATGGCACGTCAATCTTTTGGCTATTCCCGTTGGGACGGCACGCAGACCGGCTTCGATTTGGATGCCGACTCGGTCCTTTCGGAGATGGCTGACGACTTGCTGTACCACGGCGACTTAAACGCCGCGATGAGGAGATTGCTCCAGCAGGGGATGCGCGATCAGAATGGCGATGAACTCATGGGCATGAAAGAGATGCTTGAGCGTTTACGCGAACGACGCAGGGAAGAACTCGAGCGTCGAGATCTCGGCGGCGTTTACGACGACATCGCAGAGCAACTGAGCGCGATTCTTGACCAGGAGCGCGAAGGCATCCAGCGTCGGGTTTCAGAAGCCCGCGACTCGCAGGACGTACGGCGAAGGGAGATAGTCGAGGATCTTGCACAGCAACGCGGGTTGGAACTCGACATGATGCCGCCCGATCTCGCGGGCAAGGTGCAAGCGATGCAGCAATACGACTTTATGGACGACGACGCGCGTCATCGATTCGAAGAACTGATGGACGAACTTCGTCAACAACTTCTCCAAAGCCACTTCAATCAGATGTCCGAAGGCATGAGGGATGTTTCTCCGGAGCAGATGGCCCGCATGAAGGACATGTTGGCGGAACTGAACACAATGCTCGAGCAGAGAGAGCGCGGAGAAGAACCGGACTTTGCTGGTTTCATGGAACGTTTTGGTGACTTTTTCCCTGGCAATCCGAAAAATCTGGACGAGTTGCTTGAGCAGATGGCTAGGTCAATGGCTGCGATGCAACAAATGCTCAACTCCATGACTCCCGAGCAGCGTGCGCAACTTCAACAACTATCGACAGCGTTGCTCGATGACCTTGACCTCCGCTGGCAAGTTGATGAACTCAGCCGTAATTTGCAGCGCGCCTTTCCAGACATGCCGTGGGATAAGAGCATGCAGTTCAGCGGCGACGAGCCGGTTCAGTTCTCACAGATGGCGGGGTTACTCGACATGCTCGGCGATCTTGACCAACTGGAGAACATGTTGCGTAACACCACGCAACCTGGTCAGCTCGCCGAGGTGGATATCGATCAAGCGCGGGACCTTTTGGGCGAAGACGCGGCTCGATCACTAGAGCAACTAAAAGAACTAGCCCGGCTCCTGGAGGAAGCTGGGCTAGTCGATCAACGGGAAGGCCGTTACGAACTGACGCCGCGCGGAGTTCGGGCGCTGGGCCAAAAGGCGTTAGGAGATTTATATCGGAAAATGTTGCAAGACAAGGCTGGCCGCCACGAAGTAGAGCGCATCGGCACCGGTCACGAGCGCGCGCACGAACACAAGCCGTACGAGTTCGGAGATCCGTTCCACCTCAATGTGGAACAGACGGTCCGTAACGCGATTTGGAGGCAAGGGAGCGGCACTCCTGTGCATCTATCACCCGAGGATTTCGAAGTCGAGAGGACTGAACTGCTTACGCGATCCGCGACGGTCCTGTTGCTCGATGTCTCTCTCTCGATGCCGATGCGTGACAACTTCCTACCGGCGAAAAAGGTTGCGATGGCCCTGCACGCGCTGATTACGAGCCAGTTTCCACGTGACTACTTTGGCCTGGTTGCTTTCGGTCGGGTTGCGCGCGAAGTGAAGCCCGAAAAACTTCCAGAACTCAGTTGGGATTTCGAGTGGGGAACGAACATGCAGCACGCGATGTTGTTGGCTCGTACACAACTCGAACGCCAATCCGGAACACGACAGATCATCATGGTCACCGATGGTGAGCCGACCGCCCACATTGAACACGGCGAAGCAATATTCAGTTATCCGCCCTCGGCGATGACTATTGAACAAACACTGCGTGAGGTGAAACGATGCACGAAGGCGGGTATCCGTATTAACACCTTCATGCTTGACGAGAGTCCCTACTTGCAAGACTTTGTTCAGCGCATGATGCAAATGAACAGAGGGAGGGCGTTCTTTACTAGCCCGGAGAATCTTGGCGACTACGTACTTGTTGACTTTCTTGAACACCGCCGATTGCGAAGGACGGGTTGAACGTGGCGCATTCAACGGGAATTGTTTTGTTCGACGAGGCTGAGGAACTGGATTGGGCTGGTCCACTCGAAGTGTTTGGTATGGCGAAGATGGATGGAGACAGCGTCTTCACGGTCGCGGAAAACGAAGGCGTGATAACCGGGTGGAATGGGCTGCGCGTGTTACCCGATCACACTTTCGCCGACGCACCAACGATCGACATTCTTGTTGTGCCTGGCGGGTGGGGGACACGGCGCGAGGCGGCCAATCCGGCAATGATCGACTTTGTGCGCAGCGTCGCGTCGGGTTGCACCTGGGTAACGAGTGTCTGTACTGGAGCTTTGGTGCTCGCCCATGCCGGTCTGCTCGCAGGCAAACGTGTCACTACCCACTGGGCGGCACTTGACGAACTGCGCGCGCTACCTGATATGGAGGTTATAGAGGCGGTCAGATACGTGCGAGATGGGAACGTCGTGACTGCGGCTGGCGTTTCAGCAGGGATCGACATGGCGCTTTGGGTAGTGGGTCAGGTTTATGGGATAGATCACGCCAGGGTGACCCAGTATTCGATGCAATATGACCCTTCACCCCCGTACGCGGCATTTACCTGACTACTCCTAAGGGTCCTGGTTAAACGTGGTTGCGAGTGCCTGCTCGGGCGCTTCGGTACCCGGTGACGCTATGGTAAAGGGGTATTTGATGCACGATGATCAGGCACGATTGTGCGCAGCAATTGACGGCCTTTACCTAAAGAGCGCCGTATCGGCAGCCGATGCATCCATGGAAGCGGGGAGCCAAAAGCGGCCCGCCAGAGACGTCAGAAGTTAGGCGGATGGACCAACTACCGGTCGGGATCAACGAGCGCATCCGGCATGAGGCCAAGGTTGCTGGCCTTCGCTCTAAGAGCAAGCCATCGATTGAGATGGTCGAACGCCGCCGCATGCAACTTTGGCTTGTTGTGTTGGTTGTCATGCTCGGCCTGGGAGCGGCGGCGGTCTCGGTATCGATGGCATCCGGTACCGCTTCGTGGATTACCGGACAACCATGGATCCTCGCTGCAGCAGCGGCTGCCCTCGCGATCGGCTTCTGCCTCTACGCAGTCGAAAAAGAGGTACACCTTCATCGCTTGAGTCGGTTGCTAGTCGATGAACGGGTTCTCAACAGCGAGATGGCGAAAAGACTTGAGATGAATTCCGCGTTGTCCAATGCAGGTAAGGCGTTGAACTCGGTACTCGACCTAGACGAGGTGCTCGACGCGATCCTCGCCAACGCTCTCGTCCTATTGGGAGGTTCCTCTGGGTCTGTGATGCTGCTCGAAGATGAGGAGTACTTGCGGGTTGTGGCCATTCGAGGCTCCGAGATCGGTCGCGATACTCGCGTGCATGTTGGCGAGTCGATCGCAGGCCGCGTTGCTCAGTCGCGTGAACCGCTGTTGGTGACCCAAGAAGTGATCGATGGAGAACTTTCAGGGCACGCGGATCGCGTATCTGCGCCTTTAAAAGCGATGTGTGTTCCGCTAGAAAACAGGGGACAGCTATTGGGCGTTCTAAAAATAAGTTGCTCAGACGACCAAGAGTTCGACACCGTTGATCTGCAGGTACTGAGCCTCTTCGCCGAACCCGTTGCGGCTGCCATCGCAAAAGCTGGCCTATACGAAGCAGAACGTGCGCACGTTGCTCAGTTGCTCGATTCCGAAAGGATGAAAACGCAATTCGTCGCGTCCGTAGGTCATGAGTTGCGGACTCCGATTACGTCGATCCGTGGCGCTGTAGCTGCTTCCAGGCGAGATATTGGTGCAGAGAAACGTATCGAGTTGATGGATATGATCGAGCGTCAATCGGGTCGTCTTCAAACGATGGTTGAAGAGATACTGGCCAGCGCGCGCGTCGATGAGGACGCCGGGAAACCGGTATTGCGCCGCATCGATCTTTCCGCGCTTGTGCGCCTAGCTGCCCTCGACTCCAGCGTCGCGGGGCGCCCCATTGAGGTGATCGCGCCAACGTCTTGCGAAGTGAGGGCAGATCCCGAAGCGATGCGACGGATACTTGGGAACCTCATCGAGAATGCCCATAAGTATGGGGCGGAGCCGGTACGCGTAACGGTGCAACAGGCCGACACGAGTGTTGTGATGTCTGTGGTCGATCAAGGCCGCGGTGTGGCGCCAGACGAACGCGAGCGAATCTTCGAACGATTTTACCGGACTGATCCGAATGGCATTAAGCCGGGTATGGGTCTTGGGCTTACAATCGTCCGGGGACTAGTCGAGTCTTGTGGCGGCACCGTTTGGGTGGAGGACGCGCCTGGCGGCGGAGCGGCATTCCGCGTTTCCTTGCGTGTCCGTTCGAACGATGAACTAAGGGAGGCAGCAAGTGCGCAGTAAAACGCGTGTTCTGATCGTGGACGATGAACCTGACGTTCTCCTCACGATGCGATTGATTCTTGAAGCCGAAGGCTTCACTGCGTCGCTCGCAGCCGACGGAGAGACGGCGTTGCGGCGGATCGCCGACGAACATCCGGATGTGGTCCTCCTTGACCTCATGATGCCGGTTCTTGACGGGTGGTTCGTTCTAGCCGAACTCTCTCAGCGGGTGAGGCGTCCGTATGTGGTTGTCTGTTCTGCAAAGACAGGTAATGCCGACCGCGCCCGTGCCCAAGACTTGGGTGCCGACGAGTACGTGACCAAGCCATTTGATCCAGAGGATCTTGTGGCTTTAATCAAAACTCTTCTCGCTAGCGCCCGGCGCCCGGCGCGTATTTAGGGCCTCATCGAGGGGTATCTAGTCCCCGATCGGCGATTTCTGACGCCAGAGGCTGATTTTTTCGCGCGATCCCCAAATTTCCGCTTGCTTATCTGGATTCTTGGTGTAAGAGTCACACGCGTGTAGTTTCACGGGCGTGGTTCATGGCCCAGCGTTACCGCGGGTTATGAGTTGGATCGGCTTCGGATCCTCCCTATTTGATCGAGTCGGGTTCATGCCATCGCCAAGACAATGTTCCAAATGTCGACAATCAAGGGGGCAAATAGATGCGAGACATGATCGTGGCTCATATCCACTCAGGTGAAGAAGGGGATAAGAGGTGGCAGGAGAATGCCAACTGCCTAGGGGTAGACCCAGACCTTTTCTTCCCAGAGCGAGGAGCTTCCACTAAGGAAGCAAAATCTGTATGCGGGAGTTGTGAAGTCCGTCCAGAATGTCTCGAGTACGCGCTGGCGAACGGTGAGAAGTTCGGAATTTGGGGTGGCCTCTCAGAGCGTGAGAGGCGACGTCTTCGCCGTCAACGGGCAATCGCGCGTCGGGCTGCCCAGGCTTCCTGAAAGCGGCTTAGCACTGCTGGGACAATTCGCCTCAGCAGCTGACCATTAGTCGTGCTTTAGGTTGCCGTGCCGCTCTGTGCGCGTGCTTCGACAGAATCTTGTGGGTTTAGGTCTGCCCACGCGAGGAAGGTCTCGCTGCATCTGGCGAGTTCGGAAGCAGGAGCCAAACCGACGAGTTCAACACGGTGGACTTGCACCCCGCGTATTGCGAGGCGGTCTCGCACCTCAAGGCAGGCTCGTTCGAGACCTGTCGCGGAGAGATCGACGAGGTTCATACTCACTTGAGCGCGTCCGGTACTTGGAAGAGCGAAGGCGAGTGACCGCACTCCAAGAAGGCCGCCGTCACGTTCCCGCACCTCGCGAGCGACCAGAGTTGCCAACTCCAGATCGTTGCTATCGAGTTCGAGGTTGACGGCGATGAGCGGCGGCCGAGCCCCAACCGCGGTCGCACCGAGAATAGGATGCGGTTCGGATGGACCGAAGTCCGGTTCCCGCGATTTGAACGCTTGTTTTCGCGTCGTCGGCAGGGAGCGATCGTCGCTGTCCGCTTTGCCGTAGAGGAATACAGGAACCTTCCACGTAGTTGAGAACCAGAGGGCGAATGCTCTGGCCGCGGCGACAGCTACCTCGTTTGCACTACCGGTTAGTGCGACGAATGGCACGACATCGACCACTCCTAACCGTGGATGGACTCCGTCATGGTTGGTAAGGCTCAGATCTTGAGCAGCGACACCTACCAAGCGGCGCGTGGCGGCTTCGGTGCCTCCCGGTTTGGTCGAAGCGACCGTGAAAACCGACCGATGGTGGTCGGGATCGTCGTGCCGGTCTAGCAAGGCTGCACCAGCCGAAGCCGACAGAGCGTTGAGAACACGGAAGTCGCGCCCTTCGGAAATGTTGATCACGGTTTCAAGCACTCCACCAGGCTACGGCCGATAAACACGCGTTTCCACCGGTAGCCTGCTTGGCCGTGCGGCTTGGCTTGGCTCTTCCACAGTTCGACTTCTCGGTCCCCGGAGAGTCGCCCCTCAAATACGACACCATTGTCGATGTCGCAACCCGTGCAGAGGGCGCTGGCTTCGACTCTGTCTGGCTTGCGGACCATCTCTTCTTTGACATTGGCAAGTACGGCGGAAGTTCAGAATTTGTCGGCGCCTTTGAGCCGCTGGTAACACTCGCCGCTTTGGCGCGAGATGTGCCGCGGGTCCGCATCGGAACGCTTGTTCTGTGCGAGGCCCTTAGGCCTGCAACCGTTCTTGCCAAAGCACTCGCTTCTCTCGACCGGGTCAGTGGCGGCCGTCTCGACGTGGGTTTGGGCGCCGGTTGGTACGAGCCGGAGTACGAAGCAATCGGGATGGAGTTCCCGCGCCCAGGCATCCGCCTTGAGCGTCTTACGGAAGCGCTATCGATTGTGACGGCAATGCTCGAGCACGATGCAAACGCTGTGACCGTTGAGGGCAAATACCATCGCGCTATAGCAGCGGTTAATTTGCCTGGCTCACTTCAATCTCCAAGGCCCCCGGTATTCGTCGGGGGCAAGGGCGATCGATTATTGAAGATCGTCGCGGGAAAAGCTGATGGTTGGAACACGTGTTGGACGTGGACTCCAGATGCGTATCGCGATCGTTGCGGCGTGCTCGAGCGTGAGTGCGACCGGATCGGACGTGACCCACGTACGGTTTGGAGGTCGCTCGGCCTTTATGCGCTCGTCGGCGAGAGCGAAGCCGACTTGGTGAAAAGGTTCGATGCGATGCGCGAGTCGGCGCCGCCAGGCGTACTTGACAATACGGATCTTGCCTCATGGCGCGAGGGGCGCCTCGTCGGCACGGTAGATCAGGTAGCCGAACAGATCGCGCAATGGCGGGATCTGGGTGTTGAGACGCTCATCGTTGGTCCAGGTGTTGTGCCATTCCATATTGGAGATATCGAACAGATTGAGCTCGCTTCGGCCGCTTTCGGATTGGCAGTAGCGGACTCGGCCGCGAGATAGGCTGTCGGGGCACCTATCGGAAGGGTTGGTCGACGTATGTTCGGTCTTGGAGCTCCTGAGCTAGTCATCATCCTGATTGTGGTCCTTGTCATTTTTGGTGGGACCCAGATTCCGAAGTTGGCGCGATCCATGGGACAGGCCCAAAAGGAATTTAAGAAGGGACTCGACGAGGGTGCGCCCGACGATGAGCCAGAGTCCAAGGAGCCAGAGCCACCGGTCGCGAAGCCGCCTTCAAATGGCACAGCCGGGCAATAACCACGCCTGTTTGTACGGTTCGCGCGCATTGTGGGAACTCTCCTCCACTGACCGTCGTTACCTATGACCGAAGACGGAACTCCAACATGGGAGGACGTTGCTCGCGATCACGGGCGCTTTCTCTACAACGTGGCGTTCCGGTTGACTGGTAACGATGAAGATGCGAAGGATCTCGTACAGGAATCCCTGTTGCGGATCCGACGTGGCCTTGAGAACTACGAGCCAGGCTCCCTTGAAGGATGGTTAGCGAGAATTGTGACCAATGTTTTTCTCGATGATGTGCGGCGTAAACGCCGGCGACCGACGCAGGCATTGCCTGATAATCCGGATTTAGTGGTGCCTCCGAGCATGGGCGCTGAAGAGGCTTCGGCAGCTGCGCGGTTTTCTGACGAAGTGCAGGATGCCTTGGCCTCACTACCGGACGACTTTCGTGTCCCGGTGGTGCTGTGCGACGTCGCTGACCGTTCGTACGAGGAAATTTCTGAGACGCTCGGGTTACCGATAGGTACCGTTCGGTCGCGGTTGCATCGCGGGCGTCGAATGTTGCGCGTTGCGCTAGCTGAGCGAGGGCTAACCCGATGAACGGACCCGACCTAGACATGTTGTCTGCCTATCTAGATGGAGAGTTAACAGAAGACGAGCGCACGATTGTCGACGCTCGACTTCTGGAGTCAGAGGAGTGGCGCGTTGAACTCGCCGAGACGGCATCGGTCCGTTCGTTGGTGCGCGGCCTGCCCGAAAAAGATATTCCCGCGGGGTTCCTCGAATCGCTGACGGCGCCAGATCTTGTTGAGGTAACGACAATCGATACGAGACGTCGTCCGATGCGAGCAATGCGGTGGCTTACGGGTGCAGCGGCCGCTGCAGTCGTTGCGGGGGTATTCCTCATTCCTAGTCAAGCAACAAATACGCCGACGGTCGCCGCTGACCTCGACCAACATCATGCTGTTCAGTCAACGCAAAGCGACCCCGTCATGGACCTAGCGTCGATCGGTGTGTCGTTGGGAACGGGCAAGTGAATAACCGTGATTGCAAAGCGCCCATTACGAAACAGTCGATGACCCGCAGATCTAACTACCGCGCGTCTCGAATGGCGATTGCCTCAGTGACAATCGCGCTTTGTGCCGCGTGGACTGTGTCTATGGCTGTTGAGAACGCATTGGCTGGCGACGCCGATTACATCGAGACTGTCGCAACTCGAGCGCTCGATCGTGCTCGGGCGGCTTCGCTAAACTACGACTTCACTGGCAACGTAACGACAACTTGGACCGACAAGCGGCGCACTCGCACGCGCAGTATCGCCGTAGAAGCCATCGACGGAGTCTTGAGTTTCGGCGATGGGAAAGTAATGGGCGATGCGAACGAACGAGTACGTCGCGACGGTGGTTCTTGGCTCTCGCTATGGGACGGCGCTTCGGCCGCTTCGGCTCCCGACGCGCGTAAAAAGTATGTGCTCCGCGTCGTCGAGGATGAGAATGCCGTCGGTTCGGATGCCGGGAGCACGACAGAGCCTTCAAAGGACCAGGACAGCAACAAGTTGGTTATTACCGCAGCGGCAGGTCCAAAGAACGCGCGGCGAGTTCACTACCGCCTGGTGTTCGACACGGCTACCGGCTTGTTGCTATCCAAGACCTACTTCGACGAACGAGGCGAAACGTGGCGAGAAATGCATTTGGACCTCACGAGCGAACCAACTCCCCGCACAGCCGCGCCCGCCGCCGACCTCCCTGGTAATTCAGGGGTAGATAAGTACCCGGTCCGAGTTCTCCCGGCGAAGCTTGTAGCTCGTCGTGAGGTCGGGAATGGGTTCGTGTTGACGAGTGCCTATCAGCGCAAGGGAGGCGGAGTACACATGCATTACAGCGATGGACTAGTCGGGATGTCTGTATTCCAATCCCCTGGAGAAATCGAGTGGAGCGACCTGCAAAAGGGTGGAGAAGCAGTTGAACTAGAAGGTGCCGATGCGCTCTGGTACTCGACAGCGGCAGGCACTGTTGTCATATGGGAGAACAACGGCTCTTCGTATTCCGCCGTCAGTGAAGCTCCATTAGGACAGATCGTCGACGTCATTAACCATCTCCTCCCTCAGCGGAGAGGAACGACAGAAACGGTTATCGACTTTCTCGCGGCACCATTCACGTGGAACTAAACGCGGTAAGCCGGGCCTGCGCGGTTAGGAGGCAGCGTCTACTGGGAACGCCGGAGTGGCAACTGCTCCGACCTTGCGCGATGCGAGGATGCGCCGACGTTGGCGTTCTGATACGCCGCCCCAGACCCCATGTTCAATCCTGTACGACAGCGCGTACTCAAGACAGTCAGTCTGTACGGGACACGTGGCGCATACCTTGCGCGCAATCTCTACTCCAATGCCATCGGATGGGAAGAAGAATGACGGCTCGCGGTCTCGGCACACCCCCGAGAGCATCCATGTGTGTTCGGCGTCGTACTCTGGAAGTGGGTAATCGTCCATATACAAGAAACAACGGCCGGATGGCTCAGACGGTTCCCATTTGCATAAGAGTTTTGCCAAGAGGCTCTCAGGTGAGTCTCAGGTTGGCATGTAACGCTAGAGGGGAAAACAAGTGACCACAGATAGCCCTGAATCGAAGGAGCCCACCTTGACAGACGCGCCTGCACCGACAGAGTCGCTTGTGAGCGATGAGGTGGGTAATGCAATGATTGAAGAGGTTCGAGCTAGTACACCGCCGTCCACGCCGCGCTTGGAGGTGCGTTTAGACGAAGAACCTTCGGCTGCTGTTCCTGGACAAGGTTTCAGCGCGACTCCATTTCCGCCGGCACCAAAGTCCCCAGGTCGGAAACTGTTTGTCATCGGCGCGCTCATAGGAGCCCTGGTGGGCGCCGCTAGTGCAGCAGGCGTCTATCTCGTTACCGACGACCGGGCCCCTGTTACGGACACGATCGTTGTCGGTACGGGTGAAAATTCTGGCCCAACTGACGGTCGCAACACGTCGGCCATCGCGCAGACGCGTGACATTCAGGGGATCTTGGCCAAAGTTGAACCGGCGGTCGTCGCGATTCAAACCGGCGGTGGTGGTGCAGGTACAGGTTTCGTGATCTCATCCAATGGAGTAGTCGTGACGAACAGCCACGTCATTGAAGGCGCGGGCGGTCAGATAGAGGTTTCATTCTCCGACGGTACGAGCCTGAGCGCCGAAGTACTCGGGCGCTCAGTCGACAATGATCTTGCAGTTCTCAAGATCAAGGGTGAAAACCTTCCTGCGGTCGCGTTGGGAAGTTCGGATTCCCTCAAGGTCGGCGACGAGGTAGTCGCGATCGGCAATGCGTTGGCCCTCGACGGCGGTCTCAGCGTGACTCGAGGCATCATCAGCGGAATGGGCCGCACGGTCCCGGAGGCCGAGACAGGAGCGACACTCTTCAACGTCCTTCAAACCGATGCCGCAATTAACCCTGGTAACTCCGGTGGGCCACTCGTGAATTCCGACGGCGAGGTAGTCGGCATAAATACCGCGTTGGCCGGCGGGAGCCAGAACGTTGGTTTCGCGATCAGCATCGATTCGGCCAAGCAGGTGATTGAAGACTTGACCAGCGGCAAGCAGGTTCGCACGGCGTTTCTCGGAGTAGAAACACGAGCAGTCACGTCGGCTCTCGCTAAGGAACTAGGCCTCGAGACGAAACAAGGAGCATTGATCCGGAGGATCACTCAGGGCTCCGCCGCACAGAAGGGCGGTATGTCGGTTGACGACGTAATTGTGGCCGTGGGGGGCCAGGAAGTTAGTCGCCCCGACGATGTCGCCGCAGCGATCCGCCGTTTCCAACCAGGCGATTCAGTACAGATCACCGTTGAACGCGATGGGAAGCGAGAGACAACCAAAGTGGAACTCGGAGTCAGGCCAGACGAGGGGTAGGACAGTACGATGTGCTCCTAACTAAATCGTTTCTAGGAGTATGTAATGGCCATAGAACCCCAAGCCCTCGAGCAGTTGCCCCCCGTAGGCCATGTACGCGTGGTTTATCTGGGCCCAGTATCTCCGCATTGGGAAGTGCACGGGGTCTTCGGAGAGCGTCAGACGGTTGATGAGTTTCGCCAGCGTGCGATCGCGCGGCTCCAGCTGCTCCCTCCCCATGATCCGCAGTTCAGGCGCAACCGTGAGCGCGTCGTACGCGATGCGGAGCGCGAGAACCTCATCCTCGATTGGGACCTCGGATACACCGAGGGCGACGAGTAAATCGTTCTTAACGCAGTTCAGGCCGATTCGTTTGGTCTAGGCGTCGTTTTCGCCGCCGGGGTGCATGCCAGTCACCATCCATTGAACACGCTCAGCGATTGTCACGGCGTGGTCGGCAATCCGTTCGTAGTGACGCGCCACGAGCGCGACCTGAACGGCTTGCAGCACTGTCCCTTCATCGGATGCGCCCCACGACAGAATGTGGCGGAACAGACTCTTCGTTAGATCGTCCATCGAGTCATCCATGTCTTGCAGCGCGGCAGCCCAGTTGGGGTCCGAATCCGCGAATGCATCGATCGCAACCCGCGTTTGGTTGGACGCTTGTATTCCCATGCGGTCGATGGTTCCCCGCACCCGCGGATCAAGCTCTAGGGGATAGATGCGTCGAGTTGTCTTCGCAACATTGACCATGAGATCGGCGTCACGCTCAAGTTCGTGATTAATGCGCATCATCGTTACGACAGCACGGAGATCGACGGCCACGGGCGACTGTGTCGCCAGCAAGGTTAGGAGTCTGTTCTCGATGTGGTGGTAGAGCTCGTCCACCCTGTCATCACCTTCGACAACTGATTCGGCCATCCTGAGGTCCCCGTTCAGAAAGGCTTGCGTACCAGCGGCGATGGCCTCGGTAGTCAATGCCGCCAACCTAATAATGTCGCCGCGGATGTCAGCCAACTCATCCTCGAGTGGACGGCGTGCTGCCGGTGTTGCTTCCATTAGGTCCTCGGTCCAGTTAGTGATGCGTGCTGGTTCAGTTTCGCGCTTCCGTGTGCCGAGTTGTGGGCTCTGAGGTAACACCTAGGTAAACGGCGGGTGAACAGGTTGGTGCTTACCGGACCAACCTGTTGAATCGCGGTAAAGATCGCTTCGTGTACTTGTCGGGTTCACCGCGGCGCAATCAGTTGTTTAGATGTCTCCCATAGGTTGAACGCGGACATGAGAATCCTAAACGGAGGTAATAACGAAATGGCTAGAACAACAATGTTGCGTCGCTACGCAACTGGCATCTTCGCACTCGGGCTGCTGTTGGCGGCGTGCGGCGAAGACGTCACTTCTACCGGAGGCGACTCCTCGAAACTATCGGGTTCAATTTCGGTCGATGGTTCTTCGACCGTCGGCCCACTCACCGCTGCCGCTGCGGAGTTGTTTCAAGTAGACAACCCAAATGTGAAGATCACCGTTGGGACCTCGGGCACAGGCGGTGGATTCGTAAAGTTATGTTCAGGCGAGATCGACATGGAAGACGCATCGCGACCTATTGAGAAAGATGACGAAACAGAGGCGCCCGCTTGCAAAGCCAACGGAATCGCCTATGAAGAAATTCAGATCGCGAACGATGGCATCTCACTTGTTACGAATAAGGACAACGAGTGGGCTAAGTGCCTCACTACTGCTCAACTCAAGAAGATTTGGGCTCCGGATTCCAAGGTCACGAACTGGAAACAGGTGGATTCCACGTTCCCGGATGAGAAGCTCACTTTGTTCGGCGCTGGCACATCGTCTGGAACGTTCGACTTCTTCACGAAGGCCGTGAACGGCGAAGAAGGGTCGAGTCGCTCGGACTACAACGCGACCGAGGACGATAACGTAACGGTGCAAGGCGTGTCTGGCGATAAAGGTGCGCTCGGATACTTCGGGCTGTCCTACTACGAGGCGAACAAGGACAAGTTGAATGTCGTCGCAGTTGACGACGGGGATGGGTGCGTGTCTCCGAGTACCGCGACTGTTCAGAACGGCGACTACTCACCGTTGGCGCGTCCGCTTTTTATCTATCCAAGCGTCGCACTCTTAGATAGGCCAGAGGGCCTTGCCTTTGTCGAGTTTTACGTTAAGAACTCGGAAAACATCGCGTTAGAGACCCTTTTCGTGCCGCTGACCGAGGCCCAATTGCAAACATCGCTAGCCGCAGTGCAGAAGCCCGTAGCTAGCGGGACCACGACGAAGAGTTAGGGCTTAGTTGACGGCTGGCTCTCCGCCCCTGCCCCGGATCCCCGAGTCATCCCCCAATGACCCGGGGATCCTGCGTGCTCACCCGCGTTACGGCGAGCGGGTAGTGATCGGTGCTCTGTTCTGTTGCGCTGCGCTTTCTGTAGCTGTCACAGTCGGAATCGTCCTGTCATTGATTCCTCCCACCCTCGAGTTCTTCACAGAGGTGGACATATTCGCGTTCTTGACAGGAACTGATTGGGCGCCGCTATTTGTTCCGGCGAAGTTCGGAGTGTTGCCGATAGTTATGGGCACGATCGTCGTTACGATCTGCGCGATTTCAGTGGCTGTGCCGTTCGGCCTTGGAACGGCGATTTACTTGAGTGAATATGCGCGTCCCCGTGTACGCAAGCTCCTCAAGCCGTTAATAGAATTATTGGCTGGTATCCCAACTGTTATCTATGGCTACTTCGCGCTGAAGTTCATCAGCCCGTTCGTCCAAAATCTATGGCCGTTCGGGGACTCGCCAGGTGTGTTCAATGCATTGTCTGCAGGTCTCGTTATGGGGATCATGATATTGCCGATGGTCGCGTCGCTATCTGAGGACGCCTTGTCGGCGGTGCCCCATGGGCTGCGTGAGGGCGCGTATGCACTCGGAAGTTCGAAGTTCGAAGTGTCGACTCGCGTAAGTGTGCCTGCTGCACTATCGGGAATCGTCGCGGCTTTCGTACTTTCCGTCTCGCGTGCTGTCGGCGAAACCATGATCGTTCTGATCGCGGCAGGAGGCACTCCGAACATGAGCTTGAACCCCGGCGAGGCGATGCAAACCATGACCGCGTTCATCGCGGCCGCGGGAACAGGAGACTTACCTCAGGGCAGCACAGGCTACAAAACCATCTTTGCTGTCGGTTCGCTGTTATTCGTCGCCACGTTCATGATGAACGTGTTCAGCAATCGCATTGTGCGCAAGTACCGTGAGGTTTACGAGTGAGCCTCTTGGAGCCAGACCTCGATTCGGTCGTTCGTTTGCCCCGGCAATCCGCCAGGCGTCGCGTTTCTGATCGTGCGTTTCTGATCGTGCTCATAATTAGTTTCGGCTTAGCTCTCGCTGGGCTAGTCGCTTTGCTCTGGTATGTATTCGACACAGGTCTTCCCGCGTTCGGTCCTCGCTTGTGGCGCCGGTTCCCTTCGTTGAATCCCGCGATCTCCGGTGCACGCTCTGCTGTGTTCGGCACCTTGTGGGTGCTGGCGGTAACCGCGGTGCTAGCGGTGCCTATCGGGATAGGGGCTGCCGTCTATTTAGAAGAATTTGCTCCGGCAGACAAGTGGTACACACGTTGGATAGCACTGAACATTCAAAATCTTGCTGGGGTTCCATCGATTGTCTATGGAATTCTTGGGCTCGCGTTCATTGCTCGAGGGCCTATTGATCTCGGGCCGGTGGTGCTTACGGGCGGGATTATTCTTGCTTTGCTTGTGCTCCCGATTGTGATCATTGCTTCGCGTGAAGCGATCCGAGCGGTTCCGGAATCGCTTCGTCATGGTTCGTTCGCGCTCGGCGCCACGCGGCTACAGACAGCTAGACGCCAAGTGTTGCCAGCTGCCGTGCCGGGTATCGCGACCGGTGTGATCTTGGCACTATCACGTGCAATCGGCGAGGCTGCGCCTTTGATAATGATTGGCGCGTTTACCTACGTCCCCTTCAATCCAACAGGGCTCGATAGCAAGTTCACGGTTCTTCCGATCCAGATCTTCGACTGGATCGGGAGGCCCCAGGAAGGCTTCACGCAATTGGCTGCAGCGGCGTGCATTCTCCTACTGGTGATTTTGCTGGTGATGAACGCCATTGCGATCTGGCTGAGAAATAGGTATGAGCAGCGATGGTGAATCGAGAAACAACCGATCTCGGGGAGGCCGATGCGACGCGTTCGCTTCGTACGCCGGCAATAGTGTTGACTCGCGGCGTGGAAACCGAAGCCCTGTCTAACGTCGGCGAAGCCGACGATCCTCAAACGGTGTTCTCTGTTAGAGGGCTAGACGTCCACTACGGTCCTACAATTGCGGTTGCGGGCATTGACTTGGACATCCCTGCACGACAAATAACCGCGTTAATCGGACCGTCGGGTTGCGGCAAGAGCACTTTCTTGAGGTGCTTCAACCGCACGAACGATCTCATTCCCGGAGCCAAGGTCTCAGGTTCCGTCTTGTATCACGGACTCGATCTATACGGACCTCAAATTGATCCGGTTGAAGTGCGTCGCCGAATCGGCATGGTGTTCCAGAAGCCGAACCCATTCCCTAAGTCGATCTATGACAACGTCGCCTTTGGGCCGCGGGTAAACGGACAACGCAAGGGCCTGGATGAAGTTGTAGAGCACGCATTGACGAGGGCCGCGCTTTGGGACGAGGTAAAGGACAAACTCAAGAAGAGTGGTCTCGCTCTTTCCGGTGGCCAACAGCAGAGGTTGTGTATCGCGAGAGCACTGGCCGTCAATCCAGACGTGGTACTTATGGACGAGCCGTGTTCGGCTCTTGACCCGATAGCGACATCTCGTATCGAAGATCTCATGGTCGAACTAAAGCGCGACTACACGATCGTCATCGTCACGCACAACATGCAACAAGCCGCGCGTGTCTCAGACAGAACAGCATTCTTTACAGCCGAGGTAAGAGATTCTGGAGATCGGGTAGGGGTACTCGTCGAGTACGACCATACCGAAACGATTTTTACCGCTCCTTCGGATCCGCGTACCGAGGGGTACATCACCGGTCGTTTCGGATGAGTCCTGACAAGCGACTCACGCGACAAGAAGGCGTCGATGATCCTGATCCAGTGAATATGAGACTCAATCTTCTCGAACAGGCGCTCGAAACCGTTACTGACGCCGTTGTAGTCGTCGATGCAGGCGGCGACGAAGTACTTCGAAACGAGTCCGCCATGCGATTTGCTGACGGACGTCATGGAGATGCCTTGATAGCGGAAGCGATTGCCATAGCACTACAGCAGGCACGCGGGGGAGTCACGGGCGATCGTGATCTTGAACTGTTTGGTCCGCCGCAAGAAGTCCTGAACGTGCGCGCGCAAACTCTCTCTTCTGACGGGAAGGTGGATGGGGCGGTCGCGTTTGTTCGCGATATCACCGAAGCCCGCCGTGTCGAAGCGGTGCGCCGCGACTTTGTCGCGAATGTGAGTCATGAGCTCAAGACTCCCATTGGTGCACTAACGCTTCTTGCCGACACCATGGCGTCCGGTGTAGATGAGCCGACGATGCGTGAGATGGCCGCACAGATAGCCCACGAGGCGGAACGCCTTGGCAACATTGTCGATGACTTGCTTGACCTGAGTATTCTCGATACTGAAGAGAGTCCTGCAAGGTATTCGGTTGCGGTCGGTTCATTGATTGTCGAAGCTATTGGTCGTATCGCGTCCGTCGCAGCGGCAGCGGAAGTTTCTGTGTCGAAAAGCGCAGTCGATGGAGCATTAGTCGTTGACTGCGATCCGGGGCAGATAGTGAGCGCGTTGACGAACCTCTTGGATAACGCCGTGAAGTACTCAGATCCGGGGGATACCGTCGAGATAGCTGCATCTTGCGAGCAAGGGCTCATCACGATCGAAGTTGTAGACCACGGCATTGGTATCCCATCGCGAGATCTCGAGCGGGTATTCGAACGTTTTTATCGCGTCGACCGAGCTCGTAGTCGTGTCACTGGCGGCACAGGGCTCGGCTTAGCAATCGTGCGTAATGTCGCCCAGGTCCATGGTGGCGACGTGATGCTGGAGTCACGCGAGGGCGAAGGTTCGGGTTTTCGTTTGAGACTTCCTGCGGGCCGTGAAGAATCGAGTGAAGGAGAACGCGGACCTCGCGTGGACAAGTGATGGCAGATCCGCCGCGCCTTTTGATTGTCGACGACGAACAGTCTTATCGAGACACGTTGTCGGTTGCATTTCAACGCGAGGGATTCGTTGTGGAAACTGCAGCCGATGGGGCAGAAGCGATCGAGCGATTTGATGCAACCCGTCCGTCACTGATTTTGTTGGACGTCATGTTGCCGAAGATTTCTGGCATCGATGTTTGTCGGCAGATCCGATCGCGGTCGCGCGTTCCGATCATCATGGTCTCCGCGCGCAGCTCTGAGATAGATGCAGTGGTTGGACTTGAAGTCGGCGCTGACGACTATGTATCGAAGCCGTTCAGGTTGCGTGAATTGATTGCGCGGGTGCGGTCAGCTTTGCGCCGAGTCCCGTTGGATGATGATTTAGATGAAATTCGCGATGAAGTATTGGAAATCGGTGACGTATGCCTCGATGCTGGTCGTCACGACGTTTCGGTGCGGGGAGAATTGGTGCAGCTGCCTCTCAAGGAGTTCGAGTTGCTTGAACTCCTCATGGTTAATGCCGGACGTGTTCTCAGCCGCGAGGTACTGATCGATCGGATATGGGGACCCAACTATTTTGGCGACACGAAGACACTCGATGTACATGTGAAGCGTCTGCGAACCAAGATTGAAGACGAGCCTTCACTACCAACGCGACTGGTGACAGTCCGTGGAGTCGGGTATCGCTATGAGAAGCACCGCAATGATGGTTGAACCGTAGAGCAAGTCCGAAGGTCTTATGTCAGTTGCGCTAGCGCCGCTTTGTACTCTTCTCGCTCCCGTGGCGTTGCGAGGTCTACTGACGCGAATGCAGCAACAATCGTTCCATCCTTATCGATGACGAAACTTCCTCTGTTGGCACATCCCAACTTTTCATTGAATACGCCGTATGCCTTCGCAACTGCCCCATGGGGCCAGAAGTCTGCAAGGACGGGGAATGTGAAGCCCTGCTGCTCTGCCCAAACTGCTTGCGCATGGCGCGTGTCACAAGAGATTGCCAACACAGCGCACTCGGAACTCTCGAACAGCGACGGATCGTCGCGGATCTCGCAAAGTTCTCCTTGGCATACTCCTGTGAATGTGAAGGGGTAGAAGACCAAAACCACCGGCTGCTTACCGCGGTAGTCAGCGAGGCTTACGTCGTTGCCCGCTTGGTCCTTGAGAGTAAATTCCGGTGCTAGTTGTCCAGGCTCTACGGCCATCGAGTTGATCCCCCTGTGTGGCTTTTATTGTGAGCGGCAGTGTACGAGGTTGTACGCGATCGGACTAGTTGGGTTCAGTTCGTTCGCGTGGTTCGTGATGTCGGTAGAGCGTTTTCGACCATTTTCGCTGCCCCTTTGATTGTTCCTGCAACGATGCCTAAAAGGGGAGTCACGGTTGCCCAACCAGTCGATACGAGAGCGGCATCGCTTCCTGGATGCGGTTCATGATCTGCACCTTTGAATTCGATTCGAACGTCGCCCTCAGAGGGGTCAACCGATGCGACCCAGAACTCTCCGTAGGGAGCGAGGTCGGCTTCCTTGACCCCGCGCACTTCGTCGAGCGGGAGGTTGGGGACGTTTAGGTTGAGCACCCGCGCCTCGCCGTTATTAGCGATGCCATTGCTATCGATAGCCCATTCGAGTGCTGGTACTGCTAGGTCGGAAGCGGTAGACCAGTAGTAGCCGTCGGTACTCCACTTGATGCTCACCGCGATTGCTGGAACGCCAAGTCCGGCAGCTGTTAGCGCTGCCCCGACGGTTCCAGAGTGCAACACAAGGTGTCCCGTGTTAGCGCCTGGGTTGATGCCTGAAGCGACTGCATCGGGTCGCGGTCCGAACGCGCCGAGGCATGCGAGGTACACAGCCGTTGCAGGTGGCCGTTCTATGGCGATAACTTCGATGCCCGGGAGTGATTCCCACGTGCGTTTTGACACTGGGATCGATTCGGAGCTATGCAGCGGACCGATCGAAGCTCCGGCACCGCTCAAGTCCGAGGCCGGGGCCACGACGACCACTTCATGCCCTGCTTCGTATATGGCTGTCGCTAGGGCGAGTATCCCAGGCGAGTCCACTCCATCATCGTTCGTTACAAGCACTCTCATAGCACCCTCATGGTCAAGACGGTACCCGCGAGATGTGTCTTAGGCATTGCTGTACGGCATCGTTTGGGTTGCGCGACGGGAGATAATTGGTCAGGCGGGAGGCCTGGAGTACTCACCGGCAACCACTTGCCCGTCTTCGACGCGCAGTGCCCAGACGGATCCCTTCTCTATGCGGTTGTCGTCGAGCGGAACACCGCGTCGCTCTAACGCGATCATGAGGTCGCCAATCACGTCGCCATGACTGCAAATGACAGTCGGTCCGGCAGCAGCCTCTACAAGTTCGAGCGCGTATTCCCATGCGTAGCCTTCTCCGAGTTGGCTGTCGGCAACGACGTGCACGTCCAGCCGTGCACTTAGTGGTTCTACTGTTTGAACGCAGCGAACGAATGGACTGGAATAGATGCGGTCGATCTCGAGTTTCCCGAGTGCATCTCCCAACGCGATTGACTGCGCTATCCCGTTCTTTGATAATGGGCGTTCGCGATCATCGGATTCCCATCGGCTTCGGCTGCCGGCCTTTGCATGGCGAACTACGTAGACGTACATCGGAATCGCAGACTAGAGGCCGCGGAGCGCTCTAACTAGATCGCGATCGTGGCCATAACTAAGGGTCTCCTCAGCTTCGTCTAATGAGCACCAACGTATTTCGTCAACTTCCTCATTCGGCGTGAATTCCGTTGCGTCGACCACGGACATTTTCCAGTACCGCACAATTTTGTCTCGCCCGGCGCGATCTTGATAGCGGACCTCACTCAACGGAGCTTCGATCCTGGCTTTCACTCCGGTCTCTTCTTCCACCTCGCGCAATGCGCATTGTTCGTCGTCCTCGCCTGGATCGGCTTTCCCTTTCGGCAAGCTCCAGTCGTCATAACGAGGTCTATGCACAACAAGTACTTCAACGTGTTCATCGTGTCCAATGCTGGACCGCCATACGAGTCCACCCGCAGCACGGACCGTGCCGTGGTCGCTCATAGCCAAGTACGTAGCTTGGTGCGATTTAGCGCCTTCCACGTGCGCGGCCAAGCAGCACGCGCCGAACGTTCGTCTTCCCTGACCATCCCCGCCACCATCCCCGCCAAGAATGCTTCATCGCTTGTCCTGGCATCCTTGGCCGCTACGCGCAACCAGATGAGCGCAATGGCCGCATCCTGATGGTCCCCGAGAACTTTTTGTAGGTCTCCGGCCGTCTTCGCAAGATCGACTGCAGGCGCGCCAAATACTGCAGCCACGGCTTCGCTCGCATAACGCATTCGCTTCGCTCGAATGCGAACTGCGTGTAATTCGCCATCGGGCGGAACGGCCGCTAGTGCCTTTACGTCCCTACGAAGGCGTTTCCAGGGAAGACGGACGAGCGGAGGAAGAACTTCAATTGCGGGAGCATCTGCTTCCGGGACTAACGCTGGCTCTCGAGCCGCCGCAACGAGTGAATCGAGAAGGAGCGCGTATCGGTTCGTTCGCAGCGCTGCCAACAATTCGATGCGAGCCGCCTGCCAATCGGCGATTAGGTGTCGCAGGAGCGGTTCGAAGCCAACGCGTTCTTGCGGCGACAAACGTGCCGCCTTGGTTCGCAGGAGGTCAATGAGTACCTCTGCGTCGCGGACCTTCCCGAGTTCGGAACCGAGCCAACGGAGCTCGCCTCGAAGCGATTCATCCCATTGTTCGTCGAGCAACGGTCGAAAGGTACGAAGGTCCGACCGGAGGCGCCTAGTCGCGACGCGGGCTTGGTGGACCATCTCGGGGTCATCCCCAAGACGTGCACCCGCATCGTGGTCGATCAAGCGGGCGACGGATGACGAGATTGCTGCTTGTATCGCTTCGCGTGTTGTTGAAGTTCTGCCGGGTGGCGTAGGGACGACAACATCTGGCGGTGCAGATGCGCGTGCACCAAGCGCGCGAACCACAGTGGAAACGTTTGAGGTGCTGCCAGCTCCTGCTGCACGCAAACGGCCCACAATAAGATCAGCCGTTATCGGTGAAAGGTCGTCGCCCGGCTTTACTTTCACCTCGCGGAACATGGTGACGATGCGCCCCGCGTCCAAAACGGTAACTTCGTCGTCGACGATCTCGGCCGCGTTTTTGCCATCTCTAGTTCTCAGAGTCACACTTCGGCGTCGGGTCTTTAGTTGAGCGACGACCTGAACTTTCGAGGTACGCACCCATGCGCGGACCAGGTCGATTGCCGCGAAGGGTGGCTCACCTGGATCTCCAATGAAGTGGATCTTGGGTCGCGCAAGAAGTCGGTAATCGTTTGGTCCTGGGAGATTGACTGTCCACCCCTCTGGCTCGCTGAAGCGGAGGCTCGCACCGGATCGGGAGAGGCGTAGATCCGGGGTGTCCCAATAGGTAGAGAACAAATCAATAAGTTCTTCATTCCCTGGGCTCAGGTCACTTGCAACTCCTTGCAAACTCGGGAGTCGGAACCCAGGCAGTGGCCAAAGTTTTATGTTATGACCTGGCATCGGCGGCCCAAGCTTCTTTGACCCGTGCCGCAGCGAGCTCGCACATGCTCTTATGAGTGTCTACGCCCACGACGGTCTGCACCTTGCTCCAGACACCGTCTGCGTGGAGTTCCCACGCCAAAACATCATCGGCGAGATTGATCGTGAGTATCTCGTCGAGTCGCGCGATTAGAGGAGGCGATGTGACCGGTGCTACGGCTTCTACGCGGCGGTCCAGGTTGCGTGGCATGAGGTCGGCGGATCCGATCAGGAACTCGGCCGAAGTTGCATCCGCTCCAAACCGATAGATCCGCGAGTGTTCTAGGAACCGACCAATGATCGAGCGCACTCTGATGTTGGTCGACATTCCCGGGACTCCAGGTCGCAGACAACAGATTCCACGAACGATGAGGTCTATGGAAACACCAGCGTTAGAAGCTTCGTACAGGGCTTCGATTACTTCAGGGTCCACGAGGCTGTTCATCTTGAAGACGATGCGGCCCGCTTGCCCCTTTGCAGCCTCAGCTTTGATTCGTGCGACCAGGCCTGGCCGCAGTGTTACTGGCGCCACCAGTAACTTGCGATAGTTGCCTTGCCGCGAATAACCGGTGAGGTGATTGAAAAGTTCAGTTAGATCTGAGCCGAGTTCCGGATCGATCGTCAGTAGGCCGACATCTTCGTAGAGGTTGGCGGTGGCGGGGTTGTAGTTGCCGGTACCAATATGGCAATACCGACGGATTCCATCCGACTCTTGGCGCACCACTAGTACGAGTTTCGTGTGCGTCTTGAGCCCGACCAGCCCGTACACCACGTGCACTCCCGCCTCTTCCAATTCGCGCGCGCGCTCAACATTGGACTGCTCATCGAAGCGAGCTTTCAATTCGACGAGAGCTACCACTTGTTTGCCTGAGTCGGCGGCACGAACGAGTGAGGCAACGATTGCACTTTCTGGGCCAGCCGTCCGGTACAGCGTTTGTTTGATTGTCAGCACATGTGGATCTCTGCTTGCTTGGTCGATGAATGCTTCGACACTTGTTACGAATGAGTCGTACGGGTGGTGTACCAAGATGTCACCACCACGCAGGATGCGGAATAGGTCTGCGGGTGGATCAGTACGCCCGAGGTTTGGCTGAGTTTGCGGATGCCACGGCTCATCTTTGAGTTCGGGCCGATCTAGCGCGTACAACGTCCAAAGACCCGATAGGTCGAGTGGTCCGTCGACGACGACGGCGTCCTGGTGCGACAGTTCGAGTTCGCGACACAGTAAGTCGAGCACTTCTTCTGTGATGCTCGCTTCCACCTCGAGGCGCACGACGTGTCCGGACCGCTTGCGTAGGGTCAGCGCGCTCTCGATGGCTTCGATGAGATCTGCGTCTTCGTCTTCTAGTTCGAAGTCTGCATCACGAGTAACGCGGAATGGATGGTTAGCGAGTATGTCCATTCCTGGGAATAGCCGTTGTAGATGTGCGGCGATGACTTGTTCGAGGGATACGAAGCGTTCGCCGTCGGGCATCACGATGAATCGCGGCAACAATTGAGGAACTTTTACGCGCGCGAATCGCTGTTCGCCGTTTTCGGGATCGCGTACGAGCACAGCGAGGTTGAGTGAGAGGTTTGAAATGTAAGGGAACGGGTGTGCAGGGTCGACTGCGAGCGGCGTAAGCACAGGAAAGATTTGGTTATCGAAGACGTCTACCAAGTACACGCGGTCGTCATCGTCGAGTTCGTCCCATCCTGAGAAGACAATCCCAACATCCGCGAGTGCAGGGCCGATTCCCTTCGTGAACGCACTCGCTTGACGGCTCATCAACTCGTCGGTTCGCAAGCGGATCGCACGCAACTGGTCAAGAGGATTCATGCCGTCCGGGGTTCGTCCTCGGGCGCCTGCAGCCACTTGTTCCTGTAAGCCCGAAACCCGTACCTGCACGAACTCGTCGAGGTTGGTCGAGAAAATTGCTAGAAACTTTGCGCGTTCGAGGACAGGTCGGTCTTCGTCTTCGGCGAGGGCCAATACCCTCGCGTTGAACTCGAGCCAAGAGAGTTCGCGGTTGAGTAGCCGCTCGCCCGGATCTTGTGATTCATCTTGCCGTTCCACCGTTCCATGATACCGGCGGATCTGCCCGATCGTGAGGGTCGAGTCATGACCATGCCTAGGGCCAACTATTTGGGCCGGTCGCCGTTATTCTCGGGTCCGAGATGGTCATGCGTGATCCACAAACCTTTGGCTTTAACGGATTCGGTCGGTTAGTTGCGGCACACGCCGGGTCGGTAGTTGGTGACGCCTTCCTGACGGTCTCGTTGGCCGGGTCGATATTTTTTAGCCAGTCAATTGGAGAGTCGCGGACCCAGGTGCTCTGGTATCTACTGCTAACGATTGCTCCGTTCGCGATCATCGGACCTGTCGTTGGACCAGCGCTTGATCGCAGCCGTGCTGGCCGTCGCACACTGCTAGCGGCCGGGTGCTTCGGGCGCGCGCTCGTCTGCTTCCTAATGATCGGGCAAATCGACAGCCCGTTGTTGTTCCCTCTGGCGTTCATTGCTCTAGTTCTCTCCAAGAGCCATTCGGTCGCGAAGTCAGCCTTGGTGCCGGCAGTTGTGCCGGATTCGGAAAAGCTGGTCGAAGCGAACTCTCGACTCACGCTCGTCTCCGTTTTTGCAAGCATCCTCGGAGGATTACCTGCGGCCGGGCTTGTCGCGGTAGTGGATGCAGGCGCATCGCTATTTGTTGGTTCGATCGTGTTTATCGTCGCTGGGTTTCTTTCGATGCGCATTCCTAACGCCCAGCGTGAAGCGGTGCCCGAGACACCTGAAGAGCGGTCCGAATTAGCAGCGCCGAGCATTGTGTTCGCAGGGACCGCAATGTCGGTGATGCGAGGTTGCGTTGGTTTTCTGACGTTTCTTCTTGCATTTTTGCTCAAGAAGGGGGATCAGCCACCCTGGGTGTTTGGGTTAGTGATTGTGGCCAGTGCAGTCGGTGGGTTTGTGGGCGTCGTTATGACGCCACCGCTCCGCCGCCGATTGAACGAGGAGACGATATTGGCGAGTGCGCTTCTCGTTTCTTCATTCGTGGCGTTGCTCTGTGCGCGCGACGGTGGACGAATTGGCGCGGTAACGATCGCGTTTACCATTGCCGTCGGGGCTTCGTCGGGGAGGATTGCATTTGATTCGCTGTTGCATCGTGATGGACCGGCCCATTTGTACGGCCGCGCATTCGCGCGCTTCGAGACACGGTTCCAACTTGCGTGGGTCGCGGGAGCGCTCGTGCCGGTTGCGTTACTCGACGTCCTTACGAAACGCAGCGCCTTCTTCTTGCTTGCGCTTGTTCTAGGCTTTTCGGGCATCTCATATATAGCGGGACTTCGAGCGCGTAATGAATGGGGCTCTCACCAACATGGTTCGAGTTAGGAGGTGACGATGAACCTCGAGCTCCGTTCTTTGACTAGCAAGGATGTAGATGCCTTCGTACTTGCCGACGCGTACGCGTTCGGCGAAAGACATGAGGACCGCGAGAAACACGAGGAGTGGATTCACAGCGACCTTGACCGTGCGGTCGCAGCATTTGATGGTTCTGAGCTTGTTGGCACTGGACGGAACTACTCGTTGGACCTCACGCTGCCGGGTGGTGCGATCGTTCCTGCTGCGGGGGTCAGTTGGATAGCGACAATACCGACGCACCGAAGACGCGGCGTGCTTGGCGCGGTGATGCGCTACCTGCTCGACGATGCCGCCGCACGCGATGAGCCGGTAGCGATCCTTACGGCTTCAGAAGCGACGACGTATGAGCGATTCGGCTTTGGCGTGGCGACGCAAGTGTTCGGTATCCGCCTTTTGCTCGCGCCCATCGCGTTTCGCGACGAACGACCTCCGGGGCGATTGCGTTTTGTCGAGGTCGATGAATCGTCGAAGATCGCGCCGGAACTATTCGACAGGGTGAGGCGCGCTCGCGTCGGCGTTGTCTCGCGTCCGAAGGTTTGGTGGGTGGGTGAGTGGGCACCACCCGAACCAGGTAATCGGTTCGATGTCGTTTATGAAGTCGATGGTCGCGTAGACGGCTACGTCGTATATCGAACAAGTGGAATGTGGGAGGAGGGGTTCTCTCGTAAGCGTATTGAGGTGCGCGATTTGGTCGCGGCTACGCCGTCAGCCGAGCGGGCGCTTTGGCAGTTCCTGTGCGAAGTCGACTTGGTGGAGGAAGTACGTGCGGTGGCGGTACCGATTGATAGTGAACTCGCCTGGCAATTCACCGATTCGCGGCAGGTGCGCCTCAGTTCGCTTCGCGATTTTCTCTGGCTGCGTCCTCTCGACGCTTGCAGACTTCTTGGTGCTCGTTCCTACGACGCCCCTGGGCAACTCGTGTTACAGGTGAGTGACCCGATGAGGCCAGATGGTGCGGCCTCAGGTCGTTTCTTGCTTGAAGGCGGGCCAGACGGCGCCTCGTGCGAGCGCACCGACTTGCCAGCGGACCTCTCCCTCGGTGTGGCGGACCTCGGATCCATGGCATTGGGGACTCTCGCTCCCCAGATGCTCGTGCGCGCGGGACGCGTGCAAGAGCACGTTGAAGGCGCGGCGGCTCTGGCCGGGCGGATGTTCGCAACGGACCGCGCGCCTACCGCCTTCACATGGTTCTGACCCGGTCGGCCGTATACTTAACCGGCTAACTCCAGCCGCTGCCAGCTCCTTTGACCATACCGAATGGTCCAGATGGCCACCGGTAGCAGTCCATCATGAGTTGGTCGATCTCATCTGGCGTTGCGATGCCCTCCTGCAAAACCTTCTGCGCCTCGGCGACCATCGCGAAATAAACGCGGTTGGCTACGAATCCCCACGCCATCGCCGTGTCCTTGACGACCACCGGATTCTTGCCACATTGCTTGGCCACGGCGCGAACGGCTTCTACGGTGGCATCGCTCGTGTCGCGTGTTCGTACGATCTCGGCAAGTTTCATGACTGGTGCTGGCGACGCCCAATGCCACCCGATTATGCGGTCGGGACGGTTCGTAGCCGCCGCGATTGCCTGTATCGGAAAGCCCGAGGTATTGGAGGCGAGGATTGCGTGCTCCGGCGCTGCAACGTCTAGGTCGCGAAAGACTCTGATCTTGAGATCAAGATGTTCCGGTACCGCCTCAACGATCATGTCGTTGTTCGCTACTAAGTCGTAATTGTCAGTAAAGGTAAGGCGAGATAGCGCTGCATCGGCTTCGACTCGCGTCAACTTGCCGCGATTAACCCCGCTTTCGAGGCCGAACCGCCCAGCCGTCGCGTGTTCCAGCCCTGCATCGAGCGCAGCAGCATCGATGTCGTAACACACCACTTGGTATCCGGCGGTTGCACAGACCTGAGAGATCCCGCCCCCCATAACTCCGGCGCCCAGCACTCCGATTTGTTGAATGTCAGTCATCTGTACCGTCCTTGTCTTCCCCGAGTTCGGGGAGATCGATTCTCGCAAGCCAAAGACCCGGTGCCTCGATCTCGTTCGGTGTGGGCAACATTCGTTCGGCGTGCCAAAGCCGGTTCAGTCCCTCGACGCCGGCGCGCTCGATAACGCCGCGCGCAAATTCCTGGCCGCGTTCGTAATCTTCTCGTTTGAGACGGAGACCGAGGAGGCCTTCTACGAACCGCCCTGCTTCACCGTTTTCAACGCGGTGTCGCTGCATTGCTTCATGGATTCGGGCGAAGTCGACGAGCATTCGCGTTCCGATTCGTTCAAGGAGCACATCTACATAGCCCTCGAGAACCAGCGTGAAATTATGGAGCGTACGCAACACAGCCGCTTGTTGTTCCGAGCGCATCGCGCCGAGCAATGTCTCCGGGTTCGCGGCGATTTCAGCAAGTGATGATGGGTCCGACGGGTCGATCGATCCGAACTGTTCCTCGAACGCCGCGGGGTCTACTTCGAAGGCGCTGACGTATTTGGTGGCAAGGGATACGAGGTGTTCGCTTACCCACGCGATGGATCGGACGGACGCATGCAACGATTCGTGCAGCGCTACATAGAACCGAAGATCGCGACCGTCGAGCGACCATGCCGTTTCGAACGCAGCGAGGTTTGTTTCGACGAAAACCAAACTCGGTGAATCGTTGGTCGGTAGTGGAAGGTCGAATCTACCGAACGCGTGTTGGCCTAGGTGACCGACCATCGAACCCGCTTGCACGCCGAGAAGTAAAGGGGCGAGCATCGTCATAATTCCTGCAAGTGGGTCGAACCCCTGCGGCATTCCGAACGCGCCACTACCAACCTCATCGAATGCGTTCGTTCCGTCGACGTTGTCGGCAGACCCACTGTCTAGAGCGACCTGCATTGCCAGTGCTAGTGCTTCGAGCACCGGATGGAGGGCATCTAAGTGCAGGTCGGCCCACGCTCGCCGCCCGATGACGTGTACGTCGAACCCAAGTGGGGCATCGAAACCCGTTTCTGCGGCGACATGGCTTTCGGCGGCTCGCGCTAGTTCTGTGAGTTCGGCGATGGCAGTGTCAGCGATCAGGGGTTCCTCTTGCGCGCCGTCTAGGGAGACGGCTGTCGCAACTTGGTGAGCGATTTCCCAGTTGATCGGCCCAGGAGACGAGATCCAGCGCATCACCTGGCTTAGGTCGAGCTGGCTGAAGTCGAATCCTGGAATCTGGGGGAACCCGAATGGAACGGATGAATCTGGATCCTCGGGTTCTCCGGTTGG
>SHUZ01000087.1 GCA_009694415.1 Acidimicrobiia bacterium | reverse complement strand
GAACAGTGTAAGAGCTTCCTGCATTGCATCCAGTTGTGTCATAGAAGTAAGTCGTGAGCGGTTTCGCGACTGCTAGATCCGCACCAACGACGTAGTCGACCGTGTATTGGATATACACAGTGTGAGCGACAGTGCTCGTATTCATGAGATGCCAACTAGCGATCTACTGGTCGGTAGAGCCGGACTTATACGCGTAGCCGGTGGGAAAGAATCCGTTAGTGCGTTCTGCGCCAGCGCCGGTGAAACGATTACTCATGCCGGTCCAGAGTGTGTCTGGCCTGCTTTGATCGATAAACACCACATGGTGCAGGTGAACATCGTGATGGCCAGCGAGTGATCCATCCGCATGCACTAGCTCAAAAGATATGCCCGTCATTCCGAACGCGCCGGTCGGCTTGGGGATGTTCATCTGGAGGGTGTTGGACTCCGACCCAGGCGAACCCTCTGGTGCAAGAGCGAACGGACCCAGCCGGAACGTGGCGGTCTGGGAGAGCGAATCGTCATCGAGGATCGTCCCGGTGCCAACACCTACGACGATCGTGGCGCCAACAGCAGCAGACAGTTTGAGAACAAATGTTTCGGATGATTCGGGCGTGGTGTCGGGATACACCGTAACTACAACCGGCTTATGAACAGCGTCGGCAGCAAAGGTAAGCACCTTGGTCAATGGCTTGAACTCCGTTACAGAGAGTGAATCCGGTACCGATGCTCCCGCATGTTGCCGTTGTCACTACGCCTACTGTCTCGCCCCAACGTTCCTCGTCACAATACAAACCGGGCCCAAACGATGACTTGATGGGAAATCGATCACTAACCCACGGTCGGACTCGCGCCACGAAAGGGCGTCGCCATCGATCGTCTCTACCCTCGTCGTTGGCGTTCCAATCACCTCGCGCAAGGTGATTGAGCCACGATCAATGTCGGGTTCTGTTCCAGCGAGAAATGCGTAAACCGCGTCGTCTCGAGCGGTGTAACGCACAGATAACCCCTCCGCAGTGGTTCCTTCGGGAACTACCCACGGTCGAGTCGCAACGAGTGCACTGCTGTTGATTTTCATCCACTCTGCAAGCCAGGTAAGCCGATCGCGTTGCGCGTCGGCGATCTGAGCATCTTCGCCGCGCGGTCCAACGTTGAGTAAAAGGTTCCCGCCCTTCGATGTGATGTCCACAAGTGACCACAGCAATTCATCGCGAGCAATGAAGTGCTCCGGCAGTGATTCGCGGTTGTGCCCAAAACTCTTATCCATCCCTCGCACGCATTCCCATGGATGCCGTTGGACATCGGGGAACACCGCATACTCGGGCGTGCGCACATCGAAAAATGGGGGCTTAGGTGGGATGATCCCGGCGTCGCGCTTGGCCTGACGAACTACACCCGCGTCGATCACTCGTTTCACGGGTGACAGCTTTGTTAGCCCGAGTGCTGGGTTCCATGGCATCCAACGGTCATTTACTACGCCGTCGGGAACTTGTTCGTAGTAGTGCGCTAGCAACGGCCACAGCGACTTGCCGTCCGACGGCCATGCGATGTCGTTCCACAGCACACTCGGTCGATAGCGGTCGATTAGTTCGCGCACATGTGCGTCCGCGTATGCGGGATAGTCGCCGCGCGGAATCGCCGCCAACATGTCAGCAAGTGAGCCGATTGGCCTGTCTTCGAATGTCCAGTCGAGCCCGCCGGAGTAATACAAGCCGAACCGCATTCCGGCTGCGCGAACCGCCTCTGCCATTTCACCAACGACATCGCGTTTGCAATTCCAACCCGGTCGGTTCGGGTTAGGAACGTCTGTGGGCCACAGGCAATATCCGTCATGATGTTTAGAAACGAAAACGACGTACTTCGCTCCCGCCGCTGCAAACTGGGCCGCCCATTCCTCGGGTTCCCACTGTTCAAGCCCAGCTTCCCAATCACTGGCGAAAGACTGATACGACCGCGATCCGTATGTCTCGCGATGGTGGCGAGCGACGGGACTATCGGGGAACCGCAGGGAGTTCTCGTACCACTCGGAATACGGCGAATAAGAGAACGTGTCACGACGGCCAGACTGAAGCATCTCGCCGATCTCGTCATCGACAGGCGCAAATGCTGGCACGGATGCGGGGGTCCAGTGAAGGAAGATCCCAAACTTTGCATCGCTCCACCAAGCAGGAACGCGATGACGACGGAGGCGGGCGAGAGTTTGATCGCGAAGTGACATGGGAGCACACGCTATCGGCGTTCTGTTGAGGCCTATGAATGAAACTCGTTCTGGCGTGCGGCTAGTGTCACCGCCATGGCTAAACCGGATAACTCCCCTAAGACACCCTCACGACGCGACATGATGCGCTGGTCGCTGTACGGAATCGGGTCAGTCCCGCTAGCGGCTGCCGTACTTGCCGCTTGTTCTGACGATGCCAAGACGAACTCAGGTAGTGCGACCAAATCAGAAAAAACCGCCGAGGACCCGGTCAAGAAGTGGTGGCTCGAGGGCAACTTTGCACCGGTTAAAAAGGAAGTTGAAGAGTTTGATCTCGACGTAAAAGGCGCGATCCCAACGGCGCTCGCTGGTCTCTACGTGCGTAACGGATCGAACCCGTCCTCTGGGGACTCGAGCCATTGGTTTTTCGGTGATGGCATGGCGCACGGAATGCGCCTCGAAAACGGCAAGGCGAAGTCGTACCGGAATCGGTACGTGCAGACCAGTCTCTACAAGACCGGCGCGGACTTCGGTAGTAGTCCGCCGGGTGGCGAAACGAACCAAGGGAACGTGTCGTTCATCAATCACGGCGGCAAACTTCTCTCTAGTGGCGAAGTGGGCTTCCCCTACGAACTGTCACCCGAAGACTTGTCGACCGTCGGTGCCTACGACTTCGGTGGAAAACTCACTGGCAACTTCACCGCGCATCCAAAGATCGATCCCGCAACAGGCAATCTCCACTTCTTTGGATACGGCTTCACGGAACCATTCCTGATGTACCACGTAGCCGACGCAACCGGACAACTGATCCACTCCGAGCCCGTACCGGCCAAGGGTGGAACCATGGTTCACGACTTCGCGATTACCGAGAAGGACGCTGTGTTTTGGGAGCTCCCCGTTGTCTTCGACATGGAAGGCGCGGTCCAGTGGATCGAAGATCCCGACTCCGGCGCGATGCCGTTCAAGTGGGATCCTGAATTCGGCGCCCGTGTTGGCGTGATGCCACTAGGCGGCCCCGCTAGCGCGATTCAATGGTCCGATATTGATCCGTGTTACGTGTTCCACGGCGTCAATGCCCACCGCGACGGTGCAAATGTAGTGCTCGATGTTTGTCGTCTTAGTTCCATGTTCAACACCGATGGCGAGTTCGCTGGCGATCTTTCGCTGCGACGCTGGACGGTCGACACAGAGAACAACAAAGTGCGCGATGAGATCATCGATACCGATGACGGTGCCGAACTCCCGTCACGCGATCCTCGTATAGTCGGTCGACCGTACCGTTACGGCTACTTCGTGCAGACCAGACCTACAGAGGGAACCGTCGACATGGGCGGATTGATCAAGCGCGATTACAAGAATGGAACGCGCGAGATCTGGGATCCAGGACCGAAAAAGCACACTGGCGAATGGCTTTTCGTGCCAGACCCCGACGACAAGGGAGAGGATGCCGGATACCTCCTCACCTACCTGCACGACGACACCACCGAGAAGAGTGAACTCGTAATCGTCGATGCAACGGAGATCAAGAAGGGCCCGATTGCGCGGGTCGCTGTCCCCCAACGGGTCCCTTACGGTTTTCATGCAACATGGGTGCCGGTCTGAGGTAAGTAACAAAGGGTTGACTAGGGAGTTCACTCGGCATGGATCTAGACGAGCTTCGACGCTTGCTCATGACCGACGATCCGTACCCCGCGCTCTCCCAACTTCGGAGCGAGTCCAACTTGCACCGGATCGGTGAGCGGCAATGGCTAGTGCTGAGTTACAACCTCGCGCGTTCAGTTCTTAGCGACACGTCGCGGTTCATCTCTGGCCCGTTGGGCCCAGCCCTCGCAGGTGGCTTACGCGAAGGAGGTGCAGCCCACGACTATGTGACTCATCGCATCAACTTTTGCGATCCGCCGCGCCATACCGATGTGCGCCACGCCGTAGATCGATGGTTCAGCCCGCGACGCGTGAACGAACTCGTTCCGAATGTTGAAGCAATCGCAACCGAGTTAGCCGCCGAACTTTCGGGCACGTGCGAACTCGTTGATGCGTTTGCCCATCCACTTCCAGCGCGGGTCATCTGCACATTGCTCGGCGCAAATGAACCAGAAGAACTCGGCACATGGGGCGAAGATCTCGCGATGCTGTTGTCTATTGGTCGCACGCCAGAACAGATTGCTTCCGGTGAACGAGCGGCCGAGCAGATGTCGGAGTGGGTAGCGGGTCTCGATGGACCCGACATCGACCTCGACACGCCAACGCGCACATCCCTCGTCATGACTTTGTTCGCTGCGGGCCACCACACGACCAGAGACGCTTTCGTCAATGGGATGCATGCTCTCCTGCGGCATTCGGCCCAGATCGACGCTGCCCGCAATGACCCCGCAGCAGCAGTTGCGGAGTTCTTGCGCTTCGACACGCCTACGCAACTGGTCTCACGCGTCACAGCCACTTCGGTTGAGTTGGAAGGCGAAACGATCCCACCGTTCAGTCAGGTTGCGGTCGCACTTGGTGCAGCAAACCGCGACCCGGAACGATTCGACGAACCAGATACCTTCGATGTCGCGAGAACTAGGAACGTGCCGATCTCATTCGCGCCAGGACCCCACCACTGCCTCGGTGCCCCTCTTGCGCTGCTCGAACTACGGGTGATGTTGTCCACGATCCTCGGCCGTTGGCCAAGGATCCGCCTCATCGACCCGGACGCGCCAGTGCCCCATCGGCCATCTGCGGTTTTTCATGGGCGAACATCTCTCGATGTTGAACTTGTTGCCTAACGTCAGGCATCAGGCGTCATATCCGGTCGAGTTCGAGCATCTTGATCGCATTGCCCCGCAAGACTTTGTAAGCAATTTTCTCGTCAAACCCGTCGAGCATCTTCTCGATGTACTCATGACTATTCGGCCATGTCGTGTCGGTGTGCGGATAATCGGTCTCGAAGCAAATGTTGTCTTCTCCGACCTGGTCGAGATTTGCCAAACCATGGCGGTCGGCGGTGAAGCAACCGAAGATCCGACCGTAGTAATAGGACGAAGGCGGATTAGGAATTCGCTCTTTCGAATGTTGCCAAGAATCGTGTTGATCCCAGACCGTGTCGGCTCGCTCCAGCGCGTAAGGGATCCAGCCGATCTGCCCCTCGGAATACGCGAGCTTGAGACGGGGGAAATCAATGAGTTTCCCCGAGAACAACCAGTCGGCAAGTGATGCCATCGAGTTGTTGAATGCGAGCGTTCCGGACACACCACCTGGCGCGTCGGGCGACGCCGCGGGGTTGGTTGAGGAGGAACCGATGTGCATGCAAAGCGTGACGCCGCGGTCGTTGCAAACGTCGAAAACAGGGTTCCAATAATCGGTGTGAATGCTAGGAAGCCCTAGGTGCGTCGGGATCTCGCTAAAGCAGAATGCCCGCACGCCTCGATCGGCGTTGCGAACGATTTCAGCCGCCGCCGCCTCGGGGTCCCACAACGGCATCAAACAAAGCGGAATGTTGAAACCGCGCGACGGTTCACACCACTCTTCAACCATCCAGTCGTTGTACGCCTTCACACAGGCCATACCCAGTTCAAGGTCTTTCGCTTCGTAGAAGGTTTGTCCGCAGAAGCGGGGGAACGTAGGGAACGGGAGTGAACCGTCTACCCAATTGAGTTCAAAATCGGTAATACGCGCTTCTACCTCGTAGCAACCGGGGCGCATCTCGTCATAAGTAAGTGCTTCCATGACCATCTTCGTGCGGTCGAACTTCGTGACATCGCCGTCTGGAGTTGCTTCCAGCGGAATCGCTACGAAGCGTTTGTGCACATAAATGAGACGATCTTCGAAGTACCAAGCATCTCCCCATAGCCCGTCGGGGTCCTCGGTGTTTAGATACTTTGCTCCCGCCGTGTGGACGAAGGAACCCCACCGCTTGCGTTCAATACGCGGACCCTGCTCACGAAACTTGGCCGGAAGCCATGTTTGCCAAACATGCGCTGGCTCAACTACGTGGTCGTCGACACTAATGATCTTCGGTAAGTCCACCGTTTGAGCCTCCAGGCACCTGACGTCGCCGTCACATTAGCGGAACGTCAATCAGGATTACCCGTCAACTTGGAGGGTCGCCCGGCAGCGAATGTCGGCCGAACTCGAGCCAACCAATATCTCGAAAGCGCCGGGCTCTACTACCCAACCGCGCGCGGTTTCACTCCAGAACGCGAGGGACTCACGATTGAACCGCATTTGCAAAATTTCCGTCGCCCCTGGTTCGATCTCCACCTTCGCGAACGCAGCCAATTCTTTCAGCGGACGCGGAACACTTGCATCTAAATCGGCGACATAAACCTGCACGACCTCGCTTCCAGGTCTCACTCCCGTGTTTGTCACGGCGACATTGACGATCACTTCGTCGCCCACAAGGGCCGCGTCTAGGTTCACGTAATCGAACGTTGTGTACGAACATCCGTGCCCGAATGGAAACTCGGGCTCCACGCCGCGCGCTTCGTAATGCCGGTAACCAACAAAGACCCCTTCGCCATATTGCACCTGTCCATCCGCTCCCGGATAGTGGAGAAACGCCGGCGTGTCTTCGATGGTCCGAGGCAGTGTTGTTGGAAGTCGGCCAGACGCGTCTACGTCCCCTGAAATGACGTCCGCTAACGCATTTCCCGTCTCTTGTCCCAGAAACCAAGATTGCAACAACGCCGGAGCAGAGCGCGCGCACGCGAGTGATACCGGTGAACCGGCGTTAACAACGACGATGGTGCGCGGGTTGGCTGCGATCACGGCTTCAACCAACTCAACTTGGCGACCCGGCATATCGAAGTGCGCTCGGTCCTTCCCTTCGGTCTCCCAATCGCCATTTGTTCCCACAACAAGAATGGCTATATCGCTGTTGCGCGCGACCTTTATTGCTCGGTCGAAGGCGTCGGCCGCCAATGTTGTTTTGCAACGCAGACCGATCGCATGTGCTGCGCCGGGACGCCCCGGCACAAGATCAACTCGCAACTCGTAGGCGGTACCCGCAACAAGATCGACTGCCCCATCGACCCGGCGCTGTTGATCTACTTGCTCAGAGTCCCAACCGTCAACCACATCTGCACCAGCGATACGCATGCGGAAACGACCGGTGCTCGTGATTTGGAATACATACTCTCCGTCCTCTGGAACTTGTACGCGTCCCTCTATCCGCAGGCTCCACTCGTCAACATCGAGGCCGTCCATCGTTGCTTCAGACCACATGAGTGCAAACCCGGGAACTGGACGGGTAAATAGACCTGGACCATCTGGATCGCTACCAGCTACATATGTGGCCGTTAGTCCCGGCGCCCCTTCGCGTGTCGAAAGCCATCGCGAATCAAGCGGCGCCGGGTACGGCGTGATTTCGCATCCGACCTCGTGGTGCATTTCGATAGTGGGGAACCGCGCCCTAAGACCACCTAGGACCGTGACCGCGTAATAGGGAGTGACGCTCGCTGAACCGCCCCCGAAAATGTTGGCGACGTCAGCATTTGGTCCGATCACCGCCATCGACTTCATTGCGGAAGGGTCAATGGGAAGTAACCGTGCGCCATCAAGCACATCATTTCGCAGCAACACAATTGCTGAGCGCGCAGTTTGCCGCGCGACCGCACGGCGTTCCGGTGTGTCGGCAGTTCGTTCCTCTCGATCCGTGAGGTCGAGGGAACCGGTTCTAATGATCGCAAGAAGTACGCGCCGCGCCGAAGCGTTGATGGCGGCCTCACTTACCTCGCCTGATTTCACCGCGGCCGCCAGCGCTGCTCCGCGATACAACGGCGGTCCCGGCATCTCAATGTCGAGTCCCGCTGTCGATGCCTCTGCCGTCGTATGGGTTGCCCACCAGTCGGACACAACAACGCCGTCGTAGTCCCACTCATCGCGCAGAATCTCGGTAAGTAGCCGCGGGTGCTCGCTGCACCAGGTGCCGTGCAACTTGTTGTATGCGGCCATTACGCCCCATGGTTTTGCGTCACGCAATGCAATCTCAAAAGGGCGCAGATAGATCTCGCGCAAGGTTCTCTCATCGACCTCCGACGAGATCGTGTGGCGTTCGAATTCAGAATCGTTCGCGACAAAATGCTTGATGCACGCCCCGACGCCCTCGCCCTGAAGACCGTTGACATATGCAATTGCGATCTTCGCCGTGAGCAACGGATCTTCTGAGTAACACTCGAAGTTGCGACCGGCTAGTGGGTGGCGATGAATATTGATGGTTGGCCCGAGCAGCATGTGGGCGCCCTTGGCGCGGGTTTCTGCAGCGAGATGGTGCCCTACGGTCTCAATGAGTTCGACATCCCATGTCGCTGCCAACGCGGTACCGCAAGGGAAACACGCGGACTGAGGTCCGCCTGCGTGTTGCGTACCGCGCGCGCCAACAGGACCATCGGTCATCCGCATCGATGAAAGGCCAAGACGCTCGATGTTCGGCGTATGCCACATGTCGATCCCGGCCGTCAGCGCGATTTTTTCGTCAAGTGTGAGTTGCGCGAACAACTCATCGACTCGCTTATTGTCGCCTTCAGTCACAATCGTTCCTCCGCTCTGGACCGTCGGACTTTAGCGACACCTCGTTACCAGCACCGCTTCAACCAATCAACTCGAAAGACGCGCCGAGGAGTTGATAGATATTTACTGCCCGACGATCGCGACTCAAGAGAATGCAACCGTGCTCGACTGCGGTGGCACCAATGAGCGCGTCGTAAACGGCTCCGCCTGCCAGTCCAAGCTCAGGAAGTCTTCGGGCAAGATCTTCTGTCCCGACGTTCGAAAGAAACTGTGTCGCAGGGAAGTCATGCGCGAGCAGTACTGCAACCTCATGGGGGCCTCGCCTCGCGGGCGGGGGAATGCGAGTCAAGACGGAGAACGTTTCAAACCATGCATGTCCTGCAAGCCCGAGGATTCGGTTCCCGACCGCGCGCGTCGTGGTGTCGTGGTGTTCATGATCAGCAACAACGAGTGCGACTGCGACGCTGGTATCGACAAAAAAAAGTCCTTGAGGACCGACCACGTTTCTAGAAATTCATCGGCGGTCGGCATCCCGCAATGCAAGCACGAGAGCGTCGTCGATCACTTCGCCACCCCCGGGAATCACCAAACGACCGTTTACCTCGTAAAAACCGTTACCGCTCAAGGGCTCAATGCGAATGCCCGCACCATCGCGCACCAATTCGACATCACCAGGCCTGAGTCCGACTTCATCGCGGAGAGCCTTTGGAATAACGATTCGACCAGCAGAATCAATGGTTGTTTGCATGGTAGAAGCCTACCATTTAAATGGTAGGC
>SHUZ01000086.1 GCA_009694415.1 Acidimicrobiia bacterium | reverse complement strand
GTGAAGGCATGTCCGTGTAGGCCTCTAACGCACACATCAACATCTCCCCACCCTCAGCATCGAGGGAGAAGTCGCCTACTACTGCGCCACGAAATGTCCGAGACACACTGAGAGTGCGCTTCTCGAACACATTGCCAGGGCTAGTGAACTCGCGTATTCGGGCAAGTCCGGCTTTGAGGGCGCGAATCTCACCGCGCTTTGCGTGTTCTACCAATGCTGGCTCCACTGCTCTCACTGCATCTTCAAAGCCTTCAACGTGGGCCTCAGTGATCCAACGTCCATGATCAGCTGAGATCTCACCGGACTTCCATGCGGCATCTGTGACACACATGACCTCTAGGGCCTCGCCAACACGCACTGCCTTGGTGGCTGCGCTATGGCTCATACCGGCCCTGTTACGCAGCCACGCAGCAGTTGAAGATGCGCCATCAACGGAACCCAGACCACGCCTGTGGGCAAGGACGACCCGGGAGGCAAATGCAGCCTCAGCGCGATCCAACTGGCGGCGTAGCCCGAGAACTTCGTTGGAGAGCGCCACATCAGATAGCCCCGAAATGTCTGCAGTGAACAAGCCATCGACAACGGCCGCCAACACTTCGACGGGATCAAGTCTTTCCGGGTCGCTGAACTGGTCGCAAGGGACTGTCGAACACATGTTCGCATCATAAACGAGGGGTGAGACAGTATTGATTCGGCATCGGCAGGCAACAAGATGTCACCGGTGGGTGCCATCAGGGCACGCGAGCGCCGAACTCAGGATCAGGTAGGCGTTATTGGATCAAACCATTCGAGGCGGTTGAACCGGCCGAACCCTCGGTCGGTAGTAGCTATCCGACAGCCGTGTGACAAAGCCAGCGCCGCAAGCCAAGCGTCAGGAACCAGATTTGCGCGGATCTGGCGGTCCTTCGATGTGATCTCTGTGAATGCTGCCCAAGTTGATTTCGTAGGGGGAGTAGCCAAGATGTGCCCGCTGCATCCATGACCATTGTTGCGAAAGCTATGGCTTCGCCCGCGGATGCAGGATCACGAAGGCTCGTCGTTGTCGAGAATATCGATGAGAACCTCACCATCGGGGCTCCCGTGAGCTGGCAGATTGATGGTCGTTCGCATACATACGGGCATACCGCATTCGTGGCACGAACATTGCCCTATGCCACCTTGCGGATCTCGTCGAAGCTTTCTTGCAGGCACGCCATAAGGAGATCGGGGTCGGGGATGGCTTCGGGATCGCTATTTACCGCCACATGAATCGCATCCATGTTCGAGATCATCGTGATGTTCAAAGCAGCGCCACCTCGTGGAGCAAACCCAAAGTTCGCAAGCGACCGTGCGCCAGCCACATAGACCGGTAACGGTGCGCCACGAACGTTGCTCACGATCACGTCGATTCCGCGCATCACATATTCGACCGCAGGAACCAACAATGGGGAAGGCAATAACGCAAGCGTGCGCGCCATCGGTCCGGTCAGATTCAGCGCGCTCTCATGCTGTTGTGATTCCGTCAATTCGCGAGCGACTTGCAAACGCTTGATCGGGTCAGCTGCCGTCATCGGCAACACGAATCGTGTCGGCGAAAAATGATTTCCCAACGACACATCTCCTGCGTCGCGAGTAGTTACCGGCATCGCGCACCGCAAGCCCGCCACTGGAGTGCCGTGGTGGTGGTGATACCGGTCCAACCCTCCAGCGACTGCCGCCAGAAACGCCGTGTTTAATTTGCCGCCCACATGCTTGCCAGCGGCCTTCATTTCGTCCAACGGCACAACAAGCGCATCGAAGCGCGCCCCGAAAGACCGACCGCGCATTATCGGGCTCAACTGACCAGACCCCGGCGCAGCAATCCGCAGCAATGACTTCGCCGTGTCCGTGAGCGATGCCGCAGAATCAGACGGGTGCCGAGCAAAGTTGGCCAACCCAGCCGCCGCAGAAAGCAACGTCCTGCCAAGAGCTTGAGCATCGGCATTCAGTCCCGCCGTAGCGCGCGCTAGCGCCGAACTGAAGTCCAGCAACGGCTCCGCCACTTCAATCGCGTAAGTGGCCGGATCACGTTCTAGATCGAGGAACAACATCAAGATGTCGAGCAGGCTCACGCCGTCACCCAATGCATGGTGAATCTTTTGGACCGCCGCCGCTCTGTCATCCGGCAATCCTTCAATGATGTGCGACTCCCACAGCGGCCGCGCCGGATCAAACACCTGCACACCAATAAGAGCGGCTTCGTCTAAGAGGCGCCGCATACCGGATGGCTTGCGCAGCCGGGTGAAACGAAGGTGGTAATCGATGTCGAAGTCGGCCGCGCCGACCCATGTAGGCGGCATTCCGGGGATGGGATTGGATACGGGCACTTGCCGAAAACGCGGAACCTTCGCCGTTCCTTGCAAGATCTTGTTGCGCAATCGTTGTGCATCAGGCGCATGGTCGAGAATGGCAACCTGCACAATCGTTGACCGCAAAAGTGCAGACCGCTCTAGCCGCAACATCAACGCGTCGGTAGCGCTCATCTGTTGACCGACGTCGTTTGTCACAAGTATCTCCCGCTACCGCCCTCCGCGGCACCGCGCCGCGCTCAGGCAGTCGACACTACCGACGGCTTTAGCAAAGGGCAATGGGCGAAGGCAAGAAAATTAAGACTCACTCTCAGTGGTGATCAGTGGATCATCTTGGACTGTCCAGCCCAATACGGCTCGCGCAATTTGAACTTCTGCAACTTCCCTGTCGCAGTACGAGCCAGTTCATCAAGAAAGTCGATCGACGTCGGACACTTGAAGTGGGCCAGCCGCTCGCGGCAGTGATCGATGAGCTCTTGTTCGGTGACCGTCGATCCGTCAGCAATCACCACTAGTGCCTTCACCGTCTCGCCCCACTTGTCGTCGGGGACACCAATCACAGCCACCTCGCGCACAGCGGGATGCCCAAACAACGCGTCCTCCACCTCAATCGAGCTCACGTTCTCGCCGCCAGAGATGATGACGTCCTTCTGGCGATCCGTGATCGTGTAATAGCCCTCATCATCTAGGTAGCCACCGTCGCCGGTGTGGAACCAACCGTCCTCAAGGGCGGCGGCCGTAGCTTCGGGGTTGTTCCAATAGTTGGTAAGCACATGATTGGAGCGAGCAAGCAGTTCGCCCGTCGCGCTTACGGTCATGGTGACTCCCAAACCAGGCGCGCCAGCACGTCCCAATTTCTGCGCCCGATCACTCGGCGACAAGTCATCCCATTCCGAACGCGAACGGCTCAATGTGAGGAAGGGCGCGGTTTCCGTGAGGCCGTATAACTGCATGAACTCCCAACCGAGGTCAGCCTCAATGCGTTCAATCATCGATGTCGGAGGAGGAGCACCCGCAACAAGAATGCGCACGCGATCGCGTCCCGGTACCTCTCCCTCCCAACTTGGCAGCGCGTCGAGTACCGCAGCGCAGACCGCTGGAGCACCGTTCATAAAGGTGATGCCATGGTCACGCACGCGACGCAAGATCTCTGCGCCGTCCACTTTGCGAAGGCAGAGTTGCGTGGCGCCGACAGCAGCCATCGTTAACGGCATTCCCCACCCATCGCAATGAAACATAGGCACGATGTGCATGAATACATCGCGGTCGGTCACTCCCATGTGCCATCCACTAACCACCGAGTTTGTCCAGCGCGCCCGGTGTGTCTGTTCAACACCCTTCGGCTTCGCTGTCGTTCCAGACGTGTAGTCAATTGATGCAGCTGCAAGTTCATCGGGAATCCACGGCGCAGGATCACCCTCATGCCCGTACCAAATGGCGTCGCTCTCTTCGCCCAGGATCGAAGTGTTAGCGCATGAAATGCCACTCAACGACTCTGCAAGCTCAGGGTCAATCAACAGCGCTTGTGCGCCGGAGTGCTCGACGATGTAACCGATCTCGTCAGCCGTCAGCCGAAAGTTGATCGGTACGAGCACGCGGCCATTGCCACCTACGCCGTAATGCATCGTGAGATGTCGTGACGTGTTGTGACTCACAATCGCAACACGCGCCCCCATCGCCAGATCAAGTTTGTCCATCGCTACGCCGATCTCCCTGCGGATCTCAGCCAAACGCCTGTAGGTGATGTTCGGTAAAGGCGGCGCGGGTTGGTCGGGGTCATCGATGATCGCAACACGATCCGGATACACGGCCGCGCCGCGATCGAGAAAGTCGTTAATCGTCAGCGGTACGGGCATTGCGCCTCCTGAGTAGCAGCTGCGTGTCTGGTTGTCCACAAACCATGCCAGAAAAAATGAGGGCACTTCCCACCACAAGTTACAAAAGCGACGCACCATGCGTAGGCTCACCGCATGCCTATCGATGATGAACTACTCAACAAAGTGACCTGGAAGATTCCGAACGCGCTGGCCCTGATCGGAACGCGTGCGGGCGATGTTCGCAATGCAATGACCGCCAGTTGGATCAGCCAGTTGTCGATGGCTCCGGTATTGATCGGCGTCGGCATCGACAACGACTCGGTCACACATCAACTCATCGCGACGGGTGGAAGCTTCAGCGTGAATCTCTGGAACGCCGAAGACACGCGAGTGTTCGTCAAGTTTTCCAAGCCCGCCGCCGACGACGGATCAAGTCTCAACGGCCGCCCGGTGCGGACCGCAACCACAGGCGCTCCAATCTTCGAGGAAGCCGCAGCGTGGATGGATTGCGAAGTCCGCCACTCACTCGACCTGGGGTCACACACACTTTTTGTTGGCGAAGTGGTCGACGCCGACATTGCCGATCCGGACGCACGCATCGCCTCAATGAGCGATACACGTATGAAATACGGGGGTGTCAAGCGCCACTAGCGCCATGTCGTCGCTGGCAGATAAGGCAACAACTTGGGGCTCGTGGTGTCTGTTATTTCCCCCGAGTGTGCCGATTCGGACGATTTCCCGTACTGTGTCGCCCAGTCGACCATGAGGGTCGACCCGAAAATGAAGAGAGATTGCTGTGGCTACAGGTACCGTGAAGTTCTTCAATGCAGAGAAGGGCTTCGGCTTTATCTCCAGGGAGGACGGGGACGACGTGTTCGTTCACTTCTCCGCCATCCAAGGATCGGGCTACAAGACCCTCGATGAGGGTCAGACCGTGGAATTCGACGTAGGCCCCGGCCGCAAGGGCGATGAGGCCCAGAACGTCCGCGTCGTCTGAGTTAGCAACAAGATCTAACTAAAAGAGCCGCCGGTTTCGACCGGCGGCTCTTTTGTTTTTCCTATCAATACTCGTAGAAGCCGCGTCCCGACTTTCGACCAAGTTTTCCTTCGGCCACCATGTCGCGCAAAAGTTGTGGCGCGCGGAACGCATCACCGAACGGCTCCCGTAGGTCATCGCAGATCGACAGGATCGTGTCGAGCCCAATGCGATCTACCAGTTCCAACGGCCCCATGGGGTGGTTCCACCCAAGCTTCATCGCCGTGTCCAGATCTTCTGCAGTCGCGACGCCTTGTTCATACGCGCGAATCGCCTCGCACAGGAGAACGACGCCAAGCCTGGTCGATACAAAACCCGGCAGATCGCGCACTTCTACGGTTTCCTTGCCGAGAGCGTGGGCAAAATCGACAGCGCGTGCGAGCGTTGCATCGCTCGTAGTGGCAGAACGCACCACCTCAACGAGGCGCATTGCAGGAACTGGATTGAAAAAGTGTGTTCCGACGACCTGCGCTGGCCTACCGCTAGCCGCGCCGAGGGTCGCAATCGACAGCCCACTCGTGTTCGATGCCAACACGGCGTAGTCATGCGCCGCCGCGCCAAGCGTTGCAAATATCTCCGACTTGATTTCCAGGTTCTCCGATACGGCCTCAATCACAATGTCGGCGCCCGTAACTGCGTCAGCAAGATCGGTCGCAAGGTCAAGGGCACCGAATCCATCAAGCTCCGCACCCTTTGCCCGCGCACGGCTTTCGTAGTGTGCGACACGCGCAGCACCCGCCTCGCAAAGTTCCGGAGCTGTCTCAACAATCGTGACCGGAAACCCCGCCACGAGAGCTTCGTATGCGATGCCTGCACCCATAATCCCGCCGCCAACGACGACGGTGATCACTAGCCGTCCTTCTTCGGTGCCGGGATCGGAGCCGCAGCAGCGTCCGGGTCGCGTCGGCGCAGGATGAATGACCCACTCGCCTTGCTCACTACTTCGCCATCGCTGTTACTCACGGTCGTTTCCAGATAGGCAACCTGTTTGGTTATGCGCGTCACTTCGCCGCGCACCGCCAAAGAGTCGCCCGCCGATGCCGGACGCATTGTTGAGTAAGTGATTGAGATTGTGGCCGCACGGTCACCGCGCTCAAGAGCTGCGTTGGTAGCGAAGTTCATTGCGGCGTCATGGACTACCGCATATACACCGCCATGGACAGGACCAGCGGGGTTACATGCGTCCGGAGTCGGAACCCAGGTCGCCTCGACCCAGCCCTCGCCATAGCGTTCGAAGTTCACACCCAGGTTCGCAAGCAATGCCATGCCGCCGTCACCTAGTGATCTGTCCATGTCGCGCATTTGCCTTGGAGAGTACAACGCTGTCCATGCCTAGACTCGACCGCTGATCACGTTTCCGGCATCCGGCCGGTTCCCCAAGGAGGCCCAATGCCCACCGCCGTAATCGTCGACGTAGTTCGCACACCACTAGGCAAGCGCAATGGCAAGCTCGGCGGAGTTCACCCCGTCGATCTGGCTGCACACACAGTGCGCGCGGTAGTGGAGCGCACCGGTATCGACCCGGCCCTTGTCGAAGACGTACTCATGGGCTGTGTCATGCAGGTCGGAGATCAAGCGGTAAACGTTGGTCGCAACGCGGCTCTCGCGGCCGGCTTTCCAGAGTCCGTAATCGGTACGACCATCGATCGCCAGTGCGGTTCGTCGCAGCAGGCAGCGCACTTTGCCGCGCAAGGTGTTATGGCAGGCGCGTACGACGTTGTAATCGCAGCAGGTGTCGAGGCCATGACGCGCGTGCCGATGGGCGCATCGTTCATCCCAGGCTCTATGCCCTTCGGCCCCGAGATGCTGGCCCGCTACCCCGGCCTCGTTCCTCAGGGCATCTCTGCTGAACTAATCGCAGAGCAGTGGGGTGTAACACGTGACGACAACGACCGGTTCTCGGTCCAGTCGCACCGCCGCGCGGCCCAAGCCGCCGCCGAGGGTCGCTTCGACAACGAGATCGTCCCGATCGAAGTGACTACCGCCGAAGGCACCGAACTCATGGCCGTCGATGAAGGCATCCGCCCAGATTCATCGATGGAGAAATTGGCGCAACTGAAACCAGCATTCAAGCCCGATGGTGTTGTTACCGCCGCCAATTCAAGTCAGATCACCGATGGTTCCGCTGCCATGTTGATCATGAGCGAAACGAAGGCCAAAGAGTTGGGTCTAACCCCGAGGGCGCGTTTCCACGCCTTCGCACTTGCCGGCGTAAGCCCCGTACTCATGCTCACCGGCCCAATCCCCGCAACCACGAAAGTCCTGGAACGCGCCGGGATGACCCTCGACCAGATGGATCTCATTGAGATCAACGAGGCGTTTGCACCTGTGGTCTTGTCCTGGGAGAAAGAACACCACCCCGACATGGAAAAGGTCAATGTGAACGGCGGCGCGATCGCGCTTGGTCACCCGCTCGGATGCTCTGGTGCACGGCTCATGGCGACATTGCTTAACGAACTTGAGCGCACCGGTGGACGATGGGGCCTCCAGACAATGTGCGAGGGCGGCGGTATGGCCAACGCAACGATCATTGAACGGCTCGGCTAACTCGGTACTGCCGACATGTCGCTCTCGGTCACAATCCCGATAGCGGTTATAGCCGCGCTGGTCTTTTATCTAATTGGCGTGAAGGTGGTACGCGTCCTCATGATGCCCCCACCGCCCGACGAGCCAGACTTGTCCCTCTTGCGCCCCGTCGAACTGCGCTACCAGTGCATGGTGTGCGGTGCCGGAGTCACCATGACGGCCACGCCGGGCGAAGAAGACCCGACGCCACCCCGGCACTGCCGCGAGGACATGGTTCTGGCCGACGGCTGATCACAACGGGCATCAAAAAGTTATCCAGAGACTTGTCCACAGGCTGTGGGGAAACACATATGTGTAGTTATAGATAGCCAGGACGATGCCCTGGTCAGAGGTCTGGTCAGAGGTCTGGTCAGCGGTACATCGTGGCGACCATGAAGCCGGCCGTGATCTCACCTAAGCCCAGCAATAGATAACTGTTCTGCTGTGTACCTGGCAACAGGCCGAGATAGTTCGAGATCACGACCACGGTCCCGCACGCAAACAGGGCGAACATCAGCGTCGGTATCCACGGATGGCTTTGGGGCCGCTTCTTTTCAGGCGGCGGCGTATACCGGGAGCGCTTCGATTTAGAGACAGGCACGGCCTGAGAGGCTAGCGGCTCGTGGGCCATGCCTGTTCTCGTGGCCGCTAACCCTGCGGTTCCAGGAGGCGGCTTCCGATACCGTGCAAGGCAATGGGTTCTCGTGTACTCGTAATCGACAACTACGACAGCTTCGTCTACAACCTCGTTCAGTACCTCGGGGAACTCGGCGCAGAGCCCATCGTGTACCGCCACGACGCGATCACCATCGACGAAATGCAAGCACTTAAGCCCGATGTAGTACTGATCTCTCCCGGCCCCGGGCGCCCTGAAGATGCCGGATGTTCGAACGATGCGATCAAGGCGTTTGGTGAGACTGGGATACCTGTCCTTGGGGTATGTCTCGGTCACCAATGCATCGGGGCGCTTTACGGCGGCGAGGTCGTGCGTGCAGAACGCGTGATGCATGGAAAGACTTCCGAAATACGCCATGGAGGAGCCGGAGTATTCGCTGGCCTTCCAGACCCCTTGGTCGCGACCCGCTACCACTCCCTGGTTGTCGACCGCGATTCGGTGCCTGATTGTTTAGAGATCACCGCAGAGACGGAAGACGGCTTAGTAATGGGCTTGCGGCATCGTGAGTACCCGATTCAAGGCGTGCAGTTTCACCCCGAAGCGATCTTGACCGTTGGTGGTCACGACCTTCTCCGCAACTTCCTTAGTTCCTAACGCCGAGCACCTAGCGCCGCGAGCTGACGCGGCAGGTCTAGACCGTCGTAGTCGTCGTTGGCGGACCTGTTCCAACCGTGATCGTGACACTTGAACCGTTAGGTACGGCGGTCCCACCAGCGGGGTTCTGGGTAATTACTTTGCCGGCGTTTGGCTCCGTAGACGCGACTTGCACAACAACCACGTTGAACCCCGCGGCCGTAAGCGTGTTCGTAGCTGTCGCCTCACTCTGGCTCACGACGTTGGGCACCGTTGCTTGCTCGGGCCCCGTCGACACGACGATTTTGATCGTGCTTTCTTTTGCTGCGGGTTGACCAGCGGCAGGCGACGTGCTGATGACGGCACCACTCGGTACCGTATCGCTCGCGGCTGTCGAACGTTCCACTATGAAGCCAGCATGAGCAAGCGTTTGTGTCGCGTTGAACTCGGTTTCGCCGACAACATTTGGAACG
>SHUZ01000085.1 GCA_009694415.1 Acidimicrobiia bacterium | reverse complement strand
ATACGGGAGCGTTACTTCGGGTCGAAACGGATCGCGCCGTCGAGGCGTATGACTTGGCCGTTTAGGTATTGGTTCGTCGTCATGTGTTCCACTAATGCGGCGAACTCTTCAGGGCGCCCGAACCGTTTGGGGAAAGGAACCTTCGATTCGAGGTTGTCCTTCATCTCTGCCGGCGCGAGATCCCACGCCCTAGTTCGCATCGTCCCAGGGGCAATGCAGTTGACGCGTACGCCCACTGCGGCGAGGTCGCGGGCGAGAATGATCGTCATGCCGATGATTCCTGCTTTTGCGGCTCCGTAAGCGATCTGACCAATTTGGCCTTCGTAACCAGCAATTGAAGCCGTAGTTACGATAACGCCGCGTTCTCCGTCCTCGTTCGCGTCGTTCGATGCCATTGCTGCGGCCGCCAGACGTGCCGTATTAAACGTGCCGACGAGGTTTAGGTCTACCGTTTTACGGAATGAGTCGAGGTCATGCGGTGTTCCATCGCGCCCAACCGTGCGGCCTCCAGCGAGCGCACCGCCAGCGACGGCAGCGACGATCTTCAGCGGGCCATTGCCAGTCGCGCATTCGATCGCTGCCAACGTGTCGTTCTCGTCTGTGACATCTCCCGCGACGTAGTGGCCGCCGAAGGAATCCGCGACCTCTGCCGCACGTGTCACGTCGCGGTCGAAGATGGTGACTTGCGCACCTCTGCTAGCGAGGTGTCGGGCCGTGGCTTCGCCGAGACCTGATGCTCCTCCTGTAACCAACGCACTTGATCCAGCAATATCCATTGTTCCCCCTAGTCGTTTGGCGGTGGCATGCTACGGGCACGCTGTGCGTCGGCTCCGAGCGGAACTTTGCGGGGTGGTGCATTTCGAAATAACAACGATGGGGGATCGATGGCAATCGCATCCAAGCAGAGGGATACGGAAGCCACACGCGCAGGGTTTGAGCGGTGGTTGACTAAGCGTGAAGGCCCGTGTTCGGTAGCGACGTTGAGTGCGCCCACTTCTGGTTTGTCGTCGGACACGTTTTTCGCGTCGGTCGAGCGCGACGGAGTTATTGATGAGCGCGTGTTGCGACTACCGCCTGCTGGTGATGGGTTGTTTCCTGAGTATGACTTCGCGAAACAGGCTCAGGTACAGCAGGTGCTTGGAGAACTCGCGTTTCCCGTGGCGTCACCGGTAATTCATGAACCGGCCGCTGAATGGCTCGGGAGTCCGTTTCTTGTGATGCCGCGGGTAGCTGGCCGTGTGTTGACTGCTAACCCGTCCTATTTGACCGGCGGCTGGCTTGTTGATGCACCGAGTGCGCTGCAGCGGAGATTGATAGATGGTTTCCTGACGACACTTGCGCAGTTGCACCGTTTCGAAATTGAGCAATTTGAATTTCTGGCTCCGTCAGGTGGCACGGGATTGGCAGGAGAGTTTGCGCGATGGAGTGCCTATCTCGACTGGGCTAGTGGCGATGTAGCGCCGCCCGATTATTTGACTTCGGCATTGAACTGGTGTTCGAAGAATCGTGTTGATGACGAGCCGCGCACCGCGGTGTGTTGGGGAGACGTGCAACTCGCGAACGTTGTCTTTGCAGAAGACGCGTCGGTTGCTGCCGTAGTTGATTGGGAAATGTGCGGGTTAGGGCCTCCGGAAATGGATCTCGGCTGGTTCCTCGCGCTTCACGGCATGACGGTTGCTACGCATGGAGGCGACTTGCCGGGATTCGGTACCCGGGCATCGATGATCGCCACTTACGAAGCGGCTCTCGGACGCGAAGTCGATGATCTTCGGTGGTACGAGGCGTTCGCACTTGTGCGAAGTGGTTCGATCATGGTGCGGATCGCGCGGCTGTTGGCGGCGCAGGGTGTGGACGACTCGTGGCTAACGAAAGGGAATCCAACACAAGCCGCGCTCGACGCCCTACCCACCTAAGGGCGATCTCGGCACGTTCGAGGCCCTTATAGGGCCCGAAACGTGCCGAGATCGCCCTAGAGGAAACTTGAATTGGCGCTTAGGCCCAACTCTGGGTGCGCGCCGTAGATGATGCTCTGCAGGTTTCCCCATCCCGTGCCGCCGCCTACGGGGTCCTCGACGCGCACGACGCAGTCACGGTGCTGGTGCAAGCGGCGCGCATTTGCCGGGTCAGAACAGTCGTTGAAGTATTCGCCGTCTGCATGGCTCGTTCCGTGCCACTGGCCGTGCCACTGGCCATCGAAGCCGTGGTACAGCCCGGCACCAAGGTGGAAACCCGTGTCGGATACCGGCGTGATGGTTACCGGACGCTCTGTTCCATCGGAGGTAATCGCACGCAACGTTCCGCCGAGAAACCGACGGTTGTCATTCTCGAACTTGAGCTCCGGAATCAGTGCAACGAATGTGTCGCGTCGCCCGTCAGGATGTTCCACTCCACCTTGGAACTCGACTCGCTCGTATGCATCGCCGAACGCGTGGCGTTGGTAGTACCAGTGGAGCGCATACCGGGAACCGTCGGGACGCTCACACATCACGGGACACCACAAGATGTACATGGAGACGCCATCGGGAATGGGTGAGGCGGCTACATCTTCGACCGGCGCACCGACCTGATAGCGCACTCCCCAAGAGTGATCACGTGTTGAAACCCACTCTGTGTCTGTGAACTCCGTGCGATCGCCGTCTAGGTCTACCCAACCCGTTGCGGTCCCGGTGTGGTGATAGCGGACGATGTCGGCGTCGAGACGTGACCCGTCGCGACTTCGATGGTGTTCCGCGTGCTCGAGCGCTGGCGGCACGGCTCCTGTAAATGTCCAGTCGAATGAAACCGGAACAATGTCATTGGGCGCCAGCGCGAATCGGATTGTTCGTAGGGGCTCCAGGACTTCGTAGGTGATCGGGCCTGCGACGGTGTCGTGGTCCCCGGCGATTTCTCTGCTGGCACGCGCTGTCCATTGCTCGACACCCCTCGATACCCCCGCGTACGCGTCGATCACGTTGCGATTCGGGTACTTGCCAATTCCAAGGGCGAGCTGCACGGAACCGTCGCGAGCGCACGCCATGGCGCATACTTTCTCTGTCCATGATCGGTCAGACTGACCGACCGTGGCGAACGTGTCAGTGATCTGGTGAAAAAACGTCTCGTCGGCCGAGACGAGGGGTCCTAGAGAACTCATCAGGGCGACGCTAATGGGTTTCGCGATCAAGCAACGTGTGGGTAGAGTCCCCATGTGGCGATTACGAATTCTCCTGACAAGACTGCGGGGCCGTCCGAGGTCACTTCGGCGGTGTCATGTCCGCGATGGCGGCGGTATGTGGCCGTCGCGCTGATCGTGGCGAGTTGCATCTGCGCCCCGCTATCCCTCTCAGCTATTTGGTTGCGTAACCAAGTCCTCGATACCGATTCCTACGTTGAAACCGTCGCTCCCCTGAGCCAGGAGCCTGCAATCATCGACGCGCTTGCCGCAGACATCACGAATGAACTATTTGACATCGTCGATGTAGAGAAAGAAATCAAGAGCGCGTTGCCGGATCGCGCCAAGTTCGTTTCGGGTGCGATGACGGCCGGGGTAAGGCGTCTGACAGAGAACCTCGCACGCCGCGCGTTGGAGACAGACCAATTCCAACAAGCTTGGTTGGTAGCCAATCGCTTAGCGCACGAACAACTTAAGACTGCACTTACAGGTGGCGGAAAGATTGTTGCAACCGAAAATGGGAAGGTCGTGCTCGATCTATCTGCGGTCTTTGAACAGGTGCGGCAACAGTTGGTGGAGCGTGCGGTCGGCGTGTTCCCCAAAGCTCTCGTCAAGCAGTTGCAACTGCAGTTCACGATCTTCGAACTCGAAAGACTTGGGAGCGCTCAGAAAGTCGTCCGTCTTTTAGACGCGTCATCCTTGTGGTTACCGGTGTTGACGCTCGCCTTTTTTGTCGGCGGCGTTGCACTTTCTCCCAATCGTCGGCGAGCGTTGGTTGGATGGGGGATCGGAAGCGCGTTCGCGTTGGCCTTCTTGGGAGCGATGATTGGCCTCGTACGGCCCGTATATCTCGACGCCATAACAAGCGATTCGATGCCGCGAGACGCGGCTGAGGTCACGTTCGACACGATGGTTCGTTACCTGCGTCAATCGCTGCGTTTCGTAATAGCGTTCGGGCTAGTTGTCGCGATCGGCAGCTGGTTAACGGGTCCCGGCCGGATTGCGTCCAAGGTACGAAACACATTCAGCGAAGCATTCGGAGGCCTCGGAGACCGAGCCGAATCTCATGGGTGGACTTTCGGCGGGTTTGGACGTTTCGTGGCAGCTCACATAAATGCGTTTCGGGTCGTCGGGATTGGCATCGTTCTACTCGAACTGCTTGTCGTAGAGCACAACACGGTAGGTCGCTTGCTGCTCCTAACGCTGTTGCTCGCCGTATATGTCGGCGTATTGCAGTTCATCGCGAGGGCAGCAAAGTTGGATATCGAAACGGCTGCGGTGACTGCCGAATAGTCCACGGCGCGCACTGCTTAGGCCCGCACACCCCTGAGCCCGAACCACGCCATTTCCGCCAACCATGCCGCGAGTCGATCGGGGTCTGACTCTCCGTCGTCGTTCGCGAGACGCCTGCTGGTTGCCTCTGCCATCCCCAGGATCGCGTGGGCAAGTACCTCTCTGTGTTTAGCAGGAGCGTCGATCTCGATGAGTTGAGCGACGAGGTCTGCGATGCGCTCGATCGATCCCTCGGCCACTGACGAAAATTCGGGATCATTGCGAACCGATGCGCCGAACAGCAAGCGGAAAGCAGCGCGATTATCAGTAACAAACCGGAAGTAGGCAGCGAAACCTTCCTGAACGCGCTCGCGCCCGGTCTCTGCATGCGCTGTTGCCGCGACCAGTTGTTCCATCAACTGCTCATCGACCTCGTCAAGTAACTGAAGGTAAAGAGCGCGTTTCGATGGGAAGTGTTTGTAGAGGACTGGTTTTGTTACCCCTGCCGCTGTTGCGATGTCGTCCATCGACGTCGCGTGGAAGCCGCGCTCGGCAAATACCTCGACGCCGACGGTTAGAAGTTGTGTCCTGCGCTTTTCTGCTGAGAGCCGAGTGGACATGCCGGCTGACGGTACCAGCGAAGCCGCTTACCGACTCGCCTTCATGGCCATTACGAAGCGATCCTGATGGTCGAAGTTACGCGTCCAAAGATCATCGAGACGTACCGTTTCTTCCGGTGTCAACGGTAGATCGGAGGCGGCCGCGTACTCGACGATTTCCTCGGTCGTGACGCACGTCGGAAGAACGGTCGTGAACGCAGGGTTGGCAAGTATTCCCGCGATAGCGGCTTGGCCGATTGTGCGTCCAGTGTCTTCCCAGAGGAAATTGAGAGTGTCTGCTTTCTCGAAGTTGTCGAGCATATTGTCGCGGTTGCGATGAGCGCGATGGTCACCCGCCGGGAACTTTGTATCCGGAGTGACTTTTCCCGATAGTGAGTCCGATGCATGCGGCACTCGTGAAATCAAACCAACACGACCCTCAGCGACTGCCGGTGCCGCTGCGAATGTCAGGCCAGGCTCTTGTTCAAGCACGTTGAACACGGTCTGCAGAGAAACGATGTCTCTGTTGCGCAAGGCCTCGACCCCCTCTTCAACCCAACCGATTGCGGGGCCAAGAGCAACGCCGATTTCGCGAATCTTGCCAGAAGCGCGCAACGTCGAGAGTTCGTCCCAGAGCGGGTCATCGAGGATCGGTTCGATGCGCGCGTTGTGAAGTTGGTAAAGGTCAATGCGATCGGTCCCGAGCCGCCTGAGCGAATCTTCAAGTTGACGCCGAATAGATTCGGGACTCCAGTCGTGGGGTCGTTCGCGCTGCACGTTCGCACCGCGGTCAGCGCTGATGTCGTAGCCGCACTTGGTCGTTATCACGATGTCGTCGCGGTGAACTTTGAGCGCATCGGCGAGGAGGGTTTCACCAATGGCGTCTTGTCCATAAACCGGAGCCGTGTCGATGAAGTTGATTCCCGCGTCGAGCGCAGCCGCAATCATTTCTGCTGGGTTTGTGACCTCGCCCCACCAGTTGGTCGCAAGCGTCCAAACGCCAAACCCAACCTCCGAGACAGTCAGATCGCTATTGCCAACACGCCGGTAACGCATTCCAGGTCCTCCATTTGTTTTCGCAACCAGCGAAAGTGATTGGCGTTACTTGTATTCGATAACCGAACGCGCGATTTCCCCTGAACTCATATTGGCAAGGGCATCGTTGACTTGGTCAAGCGTGATGCGAGCAGAGATCAATTCATCGAGCAAAAGCGTGCCCTCTTGGTAGAGACGCGCGAGTTTTGGAACGTCTGTGTGTACGTTCGAACCCCCGTACCAGCACCCGCGGATCTGCTTCTCCTGAACAAGAAGGTCCATTGCTGGCATCAGCGTCAGCGTCACATCGAAACTTGGGACACCAACGATGATGGCTTGACCGCCGCGGCGGGTCATCTGGAAGGCTTGCTCGATAGTTGCTCCGAGGCCAATGACTTCGAATGCAACGTCGGCTCCACGCCCGCCTGTGAGTTCGAAAACCTTCCCAACGGCGTCTCCGTCCGACGCGTTGATGGTGTCCGTGGCGCCGAAGATCTTTGCCGTGTTCAGTTTTCCTTCGACCATATCGACGGCGATAATCCGTTCAGCGCCCGCGTACTTCGCACCTTGGATGGTGTTGAGTCCGACGCCGCCGCAACCGATAACGACAACGCTGTCACCCTTGCGAATGCTCGCGGTATTGACAGCAGCACCGAATCCGGTAAGCACTCCGCAACCGATCAGTGCCGCATCGGCCATCGGGAAGTCTTTATCGATCTTCACCGCGCCGATTGCTGGGATCACGGTCTCTTCGGTGAATGTCCCGGATGCCGCCATTTGGAACACGGGGAGACCATCGCGCGAGAAGCGAGGTGTCATATCAAGTAGGCCGCCCGACATTGCAGCGGCGCTTCCCGACTCGCACAGCTCTCCCTGGTCGCGTTCGCAGAAAAAACATGCTCCGCACTGCGGTACCCACGAGATAACGATGTGGTCACCGACGGCAAGATTGTCTACGCCTTCGCCAAGTTCGGTGATTGTTCCGGCACCTTCATGACCAAGAACAACCGGGAGAGCGACTGGCAGCGTGCCGTTAGTTACGGATAGGTCCGAGTGACAAACGCCGGATGCGCCGAGTTGGACGCGAATCTCTCCGGCTTTCGGCGACGCTAGGTCGACATCCATGATCTCTACCGGTGCACCTACGGCGGTACAAACTGCGGCTTTTGGCATTGTGGGTCCCTTCGACGGATTGGCCCGAGCACCATAATGCCGGTGGGTTCAACGCGTGAAACCGACCGCCCAAACATTTCGACACGCGTATTGCGCACCAGGGTGCTCAGATTTGGCGCTGAAACGGTTTACTGGGCTAGTGGAACGGTTTTCCACCTTGTTCTTCACGTTCTGCTGCTCGGATTCCGTATCCCAGGACGATCGGGATCGGCAGCACCACGGTCGCAATCACGAGGCATCCCATAACTACGACCACCGTCCACTGCGGGAATCCCGACAACGCCCCGAAAGCGAATACGGCGATCGAGATCAGAAGCGCTGTGTATCCCGTGCGCTTAGCGAGGACAACCCCCTTCGAGATTTGGGCGCGTCTGGCTTCGACGGGTTTCACGAACACAGCGTAGGCCCGGTTTATGAGCCGAGGGGAGCGACGTAGAAGGAAGTGTGGCTGTTGGATACGTACTATTCCCTCGTGGCCTTGCGGTACGAGATGAAACTTCCCAACGCGAACCTTGTTTTCGACGACGGCATTACTCACGTCATGGCCGTCATAAACCTCTCTCCCGAATCGCGGATCAAGGCATCGGTTGTCGCATCGCCAATTGATGCACTGGACCGTGCCCGGCGTTACCGCGACCTTGGTGCGTCAATCATTGACCTCGGTGCGCAGTCGAGCCACTTTGAGAATCGCGAAATCTCTCCCGAGGAAGAGATTGCGCGCATGGCTCCCGCGCTTGAACTGCTCGTTGCCGATGGCTTCGTGGTTTCTATAGACACTTGGAAACCCGATGTGGCAACTGTCGCCATAGGACTTGGGGCTTCGATCGTGAATGACACAGGTGGGCTGGCAGACCCGAGAATGGTCGCGCTGCTCGCCGGTCGTGACTTGGCTGGCGTGGTGATGCACATCGAGGGCACCAATCCGCTTCGAGTTGGAGACCGGGAGCTCAGCGAACAGACGCCAGGCGTGATCGCCGATGCGCTATCTGCAACCACGCTTCGCCTTGCCGCGCAGGGCGTACAACAAGTCTTTGTAGATCCTGGTCTTTCGATCAACTACCGCAGCGATTACGAGGGATACGGTCGGCTCCAACTAGCGACAATTCGAAGTCTCGAATCGCTGCGCTGCGCTGGAGCGCCGGTGCTAATCCCGGTACCGCGGAAAGCCGAAACCCACCGGATGCTCGCGTATCTGACTTTGTCGATTGAAAATGGTGCGGATGTATTGCGCGTTCACGATGTGGAAGCAGCTTGTGATTTGGTTCCCTACCTCGGGCGAACCCTAGGAGTAGCGCGCGCGCGTTAGGCGAGTTGAGGCAAGCGACGGTTGGTCGCGTCGAGCACGGCGCGCACGACGGCTTCTCCGTCAGCGTGCTCGCGCACAATTGCTGAACCACTAGACAACTGTTCGCTCGGCGGCAGGACAAACACGATTACCACGAACGCGACATCATGCGCTCCTACGCGCATCACTTGAGCACTGTCTACGTCGATGCACTCGGCAGCGGTTTCAAGTTGCCGCAAGGCGTCGACCGCGGCGGTGGCCACGAGACGGTGCCGCGCCGTTGACGCGATCGATCCTTCTGCGAAACCGACCGTTTCCGTTCCTGCGCGGCGAAGTGTTACGCGCACAAGCGAACGAAGACCGCTGACTTCACTGGCAACATTCACCAGTACAGCTCGAATAGCCAAAGGTGATTGCGGCTGAGGATCGGAATCTCCGTTGTCGTCGAGTTGCACGACCGACACGATGCGACGGTCGAGTTCGATTCCGAAACTTGCAAGAGCTACCGACTGAACGTCTCGCACAACTTGTTTCGCGTGCTTGGAGGAGCTGGCCAGGATGTGCACTTCTGAAGGATGTCCGTCAGCGTTTGTCACCACGCGCGCCGCCGAGATTTCGGGTAGCCGACAAAGCTCCCGTTCCAACTCAAGGACCTCTGATTGGACCTCGAGTTCGTCCCCTAAATCGTCCACTTCGGCGCTCCAAACTCAAGGCCCCGGTGGACCGCTCCGCCGATGCTAGGCGGATCCACCACGGTCAGTGGTCCTTGGGACCCATTTGCTTACTTAAAGAGGCGAATGTGTCTAGTGTTGTTAGTGTTGACAGAGTAAAGTCTGATTCCATCCTGTTGGGCGAGTTCTTGGCCCCTGAGAATCTGGATTTGACGACATTGACGTTCATTCATAAGCGAGCCCCTAGCGGGCCAAGGGAGCAAGGAGGAAGACGCCCGGTTCTCCGGTGTGAATCAGACAGAGACGGCGAGACCTCGACACAGCACCGCAGACCGAGGGGTCTGCATAGCGAAGCGG
>SHUZ01000084.1 GCA_009694415.1 Acidimicrobiia bacterium | reverse complement strand
TTCTAACTGTTTCGGTTTCGAGCGGACGACCCAACCTATGGCGCTACGCGTGGGCGAGTAACGATCCTGATTCTGAGGTAATAGGTGAAGCCGACTATCTCCAAGGTCAATCTCAGAAAGCGGTCAATCATGAGAGCGTCGTGCAAATGGACGAGTCGCAGTTACTCGCTAAAAAGGTCGCGCTCGAAACCATTGGCTACAGCGTGACCCTGACCGGTTCCGGAGCGCGAGTGATTGAAGTAGTGCCCGACGCTCCAGCATCCGGCTCGCTTAAGCGAGACGATGTGATCACTTCCATCGATGGCGTGCAGGTTCGGTTGCGTGACCAGGTCGGTGAAATTGTGCGTGCAAAACCTGTTGGAGCGACGCTCTTATTTACATTGCTGCGAGATGGGAAAACGGTTACGGAGGCGGTTACTACACGGGAAGCGACAAGTGGCGAACTCAGGGGAAAGCCATTTATCGGAATCATCGCGACTACCGAAGACTTAGAAGTTGAGTTTCCAGTCGACGTCGCGATCGACCCAGGACAGGTGACGGGACCCTCCGCGGGTCTCGCTTTCACACTCACGATCATCGACGAGTTGACATCTGGCGACCTCACTGGAGGAAACAAGATTGCTGTCACCGGAACGATCGATGCTGATGGAAATATCGGCGAAGTAGGAGGAGTCCCGCAGAAGGCAGCTACCGCAAGAGCCGCGGGAGCGACGATCATGCTGGTGCCGCGCAGCGAGGTGGGTCTCGCGAGACCGACTGCGGGCTCAATGAAAGTTGTGGGCGTGGACACCATCGACGAAGCCCTCAAAGTGCTGCAACGTAACGGTGGGAGACTGGTGATACCTGCGGCACCGGCTGCTTGATTGAAGTCGGTCACGCGTATCCCTGCGATGCGAACGGAGCGTCAATAGCATGGACCGTTGTGCGATACGGATGGTTCGAAAATGGCTGAAGCACCCCGAAGAATGCCCGGCGGCTCTCCTCGATTGACGCCCGAGGAGATAGCGAGTCGCGGTTTTGCGTCGGCCTTTCGTGGCGTCTCAGAGACCGATGTTCGTAACTATCTAAAGCGAGTTGCCGACGAAGTAGCAATTGCGAGAGAGCGTGAACTTGAGTTGATGGACCAAGTGTCGGAATTGCGTTCGCTGCTTGCCAGTCCTCCACCGGTGACTGAACAGGCGCTACTTGACTCGCTCGGCGAGGAGACTGCACGCGTCTTGCGTTCTGCACAAGATGCCGCCGAGGAAATCCGATCACGCGCCGAGGAACGCGCTGGCGTTGTTGTACGGGAGTCGCAAGAAGCAGCAGCTTCGCTGCGCGAGGCGACAGAAGGTGCAACGCGAGAGAGCACCGAAGCGGCAGAACGCATCAGCACGGAACGAATCGAAGCGGCGGAAGCCGAATCTGTATTGCTCGTCGAGACTGCTGCAGGACAAGTCGCCGAGATGCTCGCGACTTCGGAAGCCGCCGCGCAGGAGACGCGCGAGGTGGCAGAGATCGAAGCAGCGACAGAAGTTGAGGCATCGAAAGACTTGGGTCGCTCACTGTTAAACGAAGCGCGTGTAGTCCGAGAACGCGTGCTTGCCGATTTAGGCAGACGCCGAACGTTATTGCAAGCGCAAGTAGACGAGTTGCGGGCAGGCCGTGACCGATTGCTAGACGGTTACCGAGTCGTCAAGCGCACATTGTCCGAAGCTACTGAAGCATTGGTCGCGGTCGAGGCGCGAGCCGCCGCTGCGCTTGCTGCGCCTCCTGAGCCGTCGGATGTTCCTCCGGTAGAAGGAGAATTGGAGGCTCTTGAAGGCAATCAGGTATCGCTGGATGGTTCGGTGCGAGCGAGTGTCGATGATGAGGCGAGCGGAGCTGTGGAAGCGTTGTTCGCGCGCCTCAAGGCCGAGGCCAGTGAGTCAAAGGTAGATAAGGCGGAGACCGTAGAGACGTTAGAGACGGTGAGACCCGACGCACCGGGGGAGTTCAAGGCATCGGAACTTGAGTCCTCTAAACAAGCTGAAAAGCCAGCGGTGATCATCGAAGAAGAAGTTGTTGAAGCCGAGGATCTTCAGCCAGGGGTGGCGGGCGAATCAGCAGACCCTGATGACCTCATCAGAACAGAGCGCAGGTCTGTGTTGGACCCGCTTGCCAAAGATCTAGCAAGCAAGGCCAAGCGATCATTACAGGACGAGCAAAACGATCTTCTAGACCGGATACGGAAAGCCAAGGGCGCGCCGAAGGCCGTCGATTTACTACCTAGCGATGACGATCAGCACCGTTCATGGTCGAATGTGTTGCAGGGTTCGCTAACGAGCGCGTACGCGGGCGGTTATGCGCTAGGTGCTGGATCTAAGACCCGCAAGCAAGTACCCGCGTCGATACTGAACGATCTAGCTGCTGACATCGTGGTTCGACTCCGAAGGCAACTTGTTACGGCAATCGATGACGCCCCCGACGCAGACGCGATTGTTGCGAGGCTCGGCGCGCGCTATCGAGAGTTCAAGGCTCAGGAACTAGAAGATGTGATCGGCGACGCGCTAGCAGCGGTATGGGCCAAGGGCACGTTTGATTCCACACCGAGTGGCACCGGCCTGCGCTGGGTGCCTGAAGTGGTTGGAAGATGTCCGGATTGTGACGACAACGGGTTGGAAACGACGTTAATTGGCCAAAGTTTTCCGACAGGGGCGTTGTTGCCCCCAGCCCACCAAGGTTGTCGGTGCCTGCTGGTTCCCGCTATCACCTGATGTTCGGTTGTCAGACCGCTTCGGCATCGTGACCGTTACGGCGTAGGCTCGCCCCGATGCGAGTCGAACCCGGAGAAGTGAAGCCACGCAGAGTTAGGCGACTTCGCCGCTGGGTGGTCGCGGTTCTTGTAGTGGTGGTTTTCTTGTTCCTCAGCGCACGGGGCATAGCCGGGGTATACACCGATTACTTGTGGTTCGACTCTGTCGGGTTCGTGAAAATTTGGCGCGGCCTGTTGTGGGCGAGGTTTGTACCTGCCGCAGTCTTCACGGTTTTTTTCTTCCTCATGATGTACACGAGTCTCGCTATCGCGGATCGGATCGCTCCGCGAACACAAGGCCTAGGCCCCGAAGACGAAATGCTCGCCAAGTATCAAAATTCGGTTGCTCCATACGCCGGCCGGATACGGATCGCGTTATCTGCCTTTTTCGCGTTGCTCGCAGGCGGGACTGTTTCGGGCCAGTGGCAAGAGTGGATCCTCTTCATGAACGCGCAAGACTTTGGAATTAAGGATCCCCAGTTCCACATGGATGTCGGGTTTTATGTGTTCCGGCTTCCGTTTCTCGCGTTCATATTCGATTGGCTCTTCGCTGCGCTACTCATCATCTTCGTCGTAACCGCGCTGGTCGATTATCTGAACGGTGGGATACGCATACAAACACCGTTCCAACGTGTGACTCCGCAAGTGAAGGGACACCTGTCCGTCATCTTGGCGTTGATGGCGCTGGTGAAGACCGGTCAGTATTACCTCGCTCGCTACGAGCTCAACTTTTCGACACGAGGTGTCGTTGAAGGCGCAAGCAAGACCGATATAGCAGCGGAATTACCCGCGTTGAATCTTCTGATGGTCATCTCTGTCGTCGCGGCAGTATTGTTTGTTTGGAATATTTGGCGTCGTGGCTGGGTTCTACCGATTATTGCGGTAGGCCTCTGGGCGTTTGTCTCCCTGGTGATCGGTACCGTGGTCCCGACCATCTACCAGCAGTTTTTCGTAAACCCCAATGAACTCCAGAAAGAGCGGCCCTATATCACGCGCAACATAGACGCTACGCGCGAAGCCTTCGATCTTGATCAAGTGCAGACGCAAGCCTTCGATTATTCCGAAGACCTCACTTCCAAGGATCTTCTCGAGAATGCCCAGACGATCGGCAACACGCGTTTGTGGGACCCAGGGGTGATCCTGCGTGATTACCAGTTATTCCAGACGTTTCAGACGTTCTATCGATTCTCGGATGCCGACGTCGATCGTTACGAAATCGACGGAACTCTTCGCCAGGTATTGATTGCGGCTCGTGAGCTCAACCGCGACGACTTGCCGAGCCAGAGTTGGTTGAATCGCCACATCGTTTATACGCATGGATATGGAGCTGCAGTCTCGCCCGCGAACGATGCCGACAACGACGGGCTTCCTTCCTACCTACTCGAAGAGATTCCTGCTACCGGAGAAATACCGCTCGATGTCCCGGAGATCTACTTCGGAGAAAACCTCGAAGGCTATTCGCTTGTCGACGCAGTAGAAGACGAGTTCAACTACGAACGCTCAGGCCAACGAAACGCGACAACGCGTTACGACGGATCTGGCGGTGTCGAAATGTCGAGTTGGGCGCGTCGCGCCGCCTTCGCGTTGCGATTCAGTGATTTCAACCTCGTCATCTCGGGACAGATAACTCCTAAGACGAAGGTGATGTACCTCCGAAGCATTCAGGAGCGCGTTCAGATGGCTGCGCCGTTCCTATCGTTCGACCAAGACCCCTACCCAGTTATTGTGGAAGGTCGAATTGTTTGGGTTCTGGATGGATTTACGACGAGCAACTGGTACCCGTACTCGCAGAGCTTCTCTGGGTCCCACGGACTGGCGGGTGCGTTCAACTATGTGCGCAACTCCGTAAAAGTGACGGTGGATGCATACGACGGCACAACCACCTTCTATGTGGTCGACAAGGAAGATCCGATTATCAAGGCGTACCGACAGGCGTTTCCTGATTTGTTCACGTCTTTCGGGAAGATGCCCGCAGCGGTACGCGAGCACTTGCGGTACCCACAAGATCTCTTCCGCTCACAGACCGATGTGTACAGCAGGTACCACGTGACTGACCCGACAACGTTTTTTCAAGGGTCAGACCTTTGGGAGATTTCTCCGGACCCAGGGTCTGGGCCACTTGATGTTGCGGGTTTCACAGACATACCTGCTGCCGAGACGACGGGTCCGCAGGCCGCGACGTCGACCAGTGCGCGCATGGAGCCCCTTTATGTGCTTATCAAGTTGCCAGGCGAAGACACAGCGGAGTTCGTTTTGATTCGACCGTTCGTGCCGGTCTCTAAGGGCAACGCGCTTGGCAACTTGCGGGCGTTCATGACCGCTAAGTCCAGACCTGATGCAAAGAAACCGTTATTCAGTTTCCAGATGCCATCGGGACGCGGCGTCTTCGGGCCAATGCAAGTGAACAGCACAATCAACAACACCGACGACATATCCGCTCAGTTCACGTTGCTCAACGATTCGGGATCGAGCGTCTGGCAAGGCAGCTTGCAGTTAGTTCCTGTGAAGCAGTCGCTGCTCTATATCCGCCCGATCTATGTTGTCTCCGAGAACGGCGACCAGCCCGCGTTCCGTTTCGTGGTCGTGTTCTATGCCGGAAAAGCCGTCATCGCCCAGACGGTCGAAGAGGCTCTGGGCCAGTTCCCACAGTTCAAGGCCATCGGGCCGCCCGATGATGGGGGCAAGGTCGAGCCCATTGTTCCGGGCGACGAGACAGTAAACAGTCTCCTGCGCCAAGCCACGGAAGCCTTCCAGGCGGCGCAGAACGCGCTCAAGGCGGGCGCCCTTGGCGAGTATCAAACGCAGGTGACCAAGATAGGCGAACTATTAGAGCGGGCTGCCAATCTTGGTTCCAAGGGGACTGAACCGTCTACGCCGACCACAACGACCTCGTCTGCCACGCGCTCCTCAGCCATGCAGCGCTAGTTGTGGAACCAAATGGGCCAGTCCGGTCTTGGAATCGGGCGTTGGGATTGTTACTATCTACGTAGTGGAAATCCCCGGCCAATCCGGTCTGGGGTAGGCGAAGTTGGAGTATTGCTATGGCCGTTGAGGGATTAGACCTCGGTAGTTACAAACTCGGCTGGCACGACTCGACCGAAGATTATGTCTATACGCCCAAGAAGGGCATCAACGACACGATCGTGCGGGATATCTCGGGTCAGAAGGAAGAGCCCGAGTGGATGACTCAGTTCCGACTCAATTCGCTTAAACGATTCGAGCGCAAGCCGATGCTCGATTGGTTCGCTCGCAACATGCCAGACATCGACTTCGACAATATTTACTACTACCTAAAGCCGACAGAAGGTCAGGTCTCTGAATGGGACGATCTGCCGGACGATATGAAAAATACCTACGAGAAGTTAGGTATCCCAGAAGCTGAGAAGAAGTTTCTCGCTGGTGTCACGGCGCAGTTCGAGAGCGAAGTCGTGTACCACAAGAATCGCGAAGATCTAGAGCAGTCGGGTGTCATTTTCACCTCGATGGATCATGCGCTGCGTGACTACCCTGATCTAGTGCGCCAGTACTTCGGTACTGTCATTCCGCCAGGTGATAACAAGTTCGCGGCGCTCAACTCGGCTGTTTGGAGCGGCGGGTCGTTTATCTATGTGCCACCAGGTGTGCACGTAGAGATGCCGCTGCAGGCCTACTTCCGAATCAACGCCGAGAATGCGGGTCAGTTTGAACGGACGTTGATCATCGCGGATGAAGGTTCATCTGTTCATTACGTCGAGGGCTGTTCGGCGCCGGTCTACTCGACCGACTCCCTTCACTCGGCGGTCGTCGAACTCATCGCTAAGCCCAGCGCGCGAATCAGATACACGACGATTCAGAACTGGTCGCCGAACGTCTACAACTTGGTAACAAAGCGCGCAAGGGCTGAAACGGAAGCCACGGTCGAATGGATCGATGGAAACCTCGGCTCGAAACTGACGATGAAGTATCCCGCAGTGGTTTTGACTGGCCCAAAGGCGCACGGAGAGGTGTTATCTGTCGCCTACGCGGGTGCTGGTCAGCATCAAGACGCAGGAGCGAAGATGACCCACGTTGCGCCCGAAACAACATCGATCATTGACAGTAAGTCGATCTCGAAAGATGGTGGCCGCACTACGTATCGAGGTCTAGTTAGGGTCGAAGAAGGCGCATACGGCGTTAAGAGCCACGTGAGATGCGATGCGCTGATCTTGGACGATGAGTCGCGGTCTGACACATATCCGTATATGGAAATCGATGAGAAAGACGCGCGGATCGGTCACGAGGCGACGGTCTCGAAGGTTGGCGACGACCAACTCTTCTATCTGATGAGCCGCGGTCTTTCTGAGCAGCAGGCGACGGCGATGATTGTGAACGGATTCATCGAGCCGGTCACCAAGACACTCCCGATGGAGTACGCGGTTGAGCTCTCCCGACTAATCGAGCTCAACATGGAGGGAGCGGTCGGTTGATCCCGATCGTGTATCAATGACCAACGCCTTCACTACTGAAGCAGCGCGCGCTCTCGGAGGACCCGATTGGCTCCGCGATCGCAGAGTCGTGGCAGCGGATCGCCTCTTGGATACGCAGTTCCCCACAAGTTCCGAGGAGATTTGGCGTTACAGCCGCATCGACGACCTCGACCTCACCGCTTACAGGCCATTGACCGATGCTGAGATGGGCACTCCCGGTGAAGAACCTGTACCGGGCGGAGGTCCTGTTGCGGCGGAGGTCGGTGAACGAGCGGGACTAGTAGTAGTGCGTGACGGACGCGTGGTGAGGCACGAGGTAGACGAGGGATTGGCTGCCCAAGGTGTTCGGGTATGTGATCTGGCTACCTGTGATCTGGATGACGTCCGGGATTGGCTTGGCGCAACGTCGGATGCTTCTCCGGACTACTTCACTGTGTTGCACGATGCGTTCCTGGCGGGAGGTGCATGCATCATCGTTCCCGATGGCGTAGTTATCGAACGTCCCATCGTGGTTTTGCATTGGGCGGATCTAGAGGGAGTCGCTTCTTTTCCGCACACCCTCGTTGTTGCTGGCGCGGGGAGCGAGGTCGCTGTAGTGGAGCGACACGGGTCTCCGAATATCGACCATCTCGCAATTGGAGTTACCGAAGTCGTGGTGGGCGACAACGCACACGTTCGGCATCTGTGTGTGCAAGAGCATGGTTCGAAGACCGTTTCGATCATGTTGCAACGCTCGCATCTCGGGAGAGATTCAACATTGCGGTCGTCGGCAGTAGCGCTAGGTGGTAACTATTCGCGACTAAGAGTCGAGTCGTTTCTGGGTGGCGAGAGGTCGGAAAGCGACCTGCTCGCGGTTTACTTTGGAGACCGTTCCCAGATGCACGACTTCCGGACCCTTCAGGATCACGCTGCACCGCGCACGCGGAGCGAACTCCTTTTCAAAGGCGCCGTTGAAGACACGGCGCGTTCGGTCTATAGCGGAATGATCCACCTACGCCCCGATGCGCAGAAATCTCAGGCATACCAAACCAATAGAAATCTTGTACTCACTGAAGGAGCCGGCGCCGAGTCGATTCCTAATCTCGAGATCGAAGCTGATGACGTGCGCTGTTCTCACGCGTCTACGGTCGGACCTATTGATGACGACCAGCTCTATTACCTAGAAACACGAGGCGTGCGCCCCGAAGATGCCGAGCGCTTGATAGTTCTGGGTTTTTTCGAAGATGTCTTCGCGAAGTTGCCAGTCCCTGCGCTCGCTGGAGCGTTACGGCGCGTGGTTCACGAAAAAGTAGGTCACTTACACGGCGCGGTCGACAATGGCTGAACTTCGCGTTTGCGCAACTGGTGATGTGCCGGAATCATCTGCACGGCGCTTCGATATTGAAGGCCATCGCCTATGCGTAGTGCACCTGCCATCCTCAGATTCGGTAGGCGCTTGGTATGTGATCGGCGACGAGTGTTCCCACGCCGACTATTCGCTCGCCGAGGGAGATCTCTGGCCAGAAGATTGTGCCATCGAATGTCCCCAGCATGGTTCGACATTCTCCCTTGCCACGGGAGAACCGCGTTCGTTTCCCGCGACCCGCCCTGTTCCTACTTATTCGGTCCAGATCGACGGCGACAACGTGATGGTCGTGTTGCCATGATTTTGTTTGCCCGAGGACTGGGCGGTGTCCGATGAGCACACTAGTAATTCAAGACCTGCACGTTCGCGTAGGTGGTCTCGACATACTGCGTGGTGTCAATCTTGAGATTGCATCCGGTGAAGTACACGCGCTTATGGGTCCGAACGGATCAGGGAAATCGACGTTGAGCCACGCTCTTATGGGGCGCGAGGGTTACGAGGTAACACAGGGTTCAGTGATGATCGATGGCGAAGAATTGATCGGGCAGCCAACCTGGCTGCGTTCGAGGGCTGGACTGTTCTTGAGTCATCAGTACCCCGTGGAGGTACCGGGAGTTCGCATCCTCGACTTGTTGGAGGTAGCGGCAGGTGTTGGGGAATCGGTGGTTCAGGAAGAAGCACTACGCATCGGCGTAGCGGCCGAGTTTCTCGACCGTGGTGTCAATGTCGAATTCTCTGGGGGAGAGCAGAAACGCGCGGAGACTTTGCAGTTGGCTTTATTGCGACCGAAGTTCGCGATTTTGGATGAGGTCGATTCGGGTCTAGATGTAGACGCGCTACGTGATGTGGCGCGCCGTATAGAAATGATGACTTCCGAAAGCGAATTGGGCGTGCTTGCCATAACCCACTACTCGCGATTGCTAACCGTTCTTCGGCCAGACCGCGTACACATGTTCATAGAGGGACGTGTAATAAAAAGCGGCGGCCCTGAACTTGCCGATGAACTCGAACGCACCGGTTACGAAATTGGAGAGTTATAACTCGGCAAGCGTTGTCGTCGT
>SHUZ01000083.1 GCA_009694415.1 Acidimicrobiia bacterium | reverse complement strand
CGAGTCACCATCGCTAGGTTGAATTTTCCAACTTCAGGCAACTCGTCGACTGGCTTGCCGATCCATGCTTGCGTGATTTCACGTTCCACTAGGGAGAACTTACCGCTTGAGTCAGTCCATTCGGCCTCAGGAGTACCGGCGATTAGTCGCTTAAATACTTGATCTGTAGTCCAAGAAACGGTTGCGACGGTAGGTATGCCGAGGCGCTCATAAATTGCGGCACGGCGCGGGTCATAGATGCGCGCCACTACGCGGTCTACCCCGAACGTCTCGCGCGCTACTCGCGCCGACATGATGTTTGTGTTGTCACCGCTCGTCACTGCAGCGAGCGCACCTGCGTCCTTAATTCCAGCTTCAATCAACGTGTCTCGATCGAATCCAAAGCCGACTACGCGGTAACCAGTGAAATCCTTGGCTAGCCGTTGGAACGCCAACTTACGTTTGTCGACGACAGCAACTGTATGGCCGTTGCTTTCGAGAAAACCCGATAGTTCGCTGCCTACGCGCCCACATCCAACGACTACTACGTGCACTAGTTGCTCCATCCTGCAGACTCGTTGCCTGGCGCGCTTCGATGCTAACGGCCCAATCTCCTACGATGCTGATTAGACGGGAGAGATCATGAAGTTGCTCGAGAAGTTGGCACGGTTCCGGACGCCCATCGAAGTTGAGGATCGCCAACTCCTCGCGGCCTTCTGCAACGATCTCGGGCTAGACCCCCTCGGTGAGATACCGATGCGCGTCCCCGTCGTCATGGGTGGCGAGATCCAACGCGTTCGGCTCGTACCGCGGCCCGGTGCATCCGCACTTGAGATCACGGTCACCGACGGCAGCGCATCAATCGTCGCAATCTTTCTAGGACGCAGGACGGTGCCAGGAATGATTCCCGGGCGACGCCTGCTTTTACAAGGGGTTGCGCTTCACGATGGTGAACGCTGTCTCGTTTACAACCCGTCGTACCAGTTGCTCAGCCAGTGACTTGAGTAGACCGTTCTCCGGTTAAGAGTTCGCGCATGATTTCTTCGGAATCCGGAGTGACTAGGGCGAGTACTTCGTCACCTTGTTCGAATTCCGTTTCTCCCCTTGGTACAACAAGGTGGAGTCCCCGAATGATGGCAACGACCGTCGCGTCTCTGGGGATAGCGGACTCTTTGATGGACTGCCCACATACAGGCGAATCGCTCGCCAGAGTCACTTCGACCAGACGTGCAAGGCCGCCTTCGAATCGCAAAATTTCTACTAGTTTCCCGACCGAAACAGCTTCTTGGACCATGGCTGTAATGAGGTGGGGGGTCGAAACCGACACATCTACACCCCAGTTCTCAGTGAACATCCATTCGTTTTTCGGGTGGTTCACTCGGGCGATCACGCGTGGCACCCCAAACTCCTGTTTGGCGAGCAGGGAAACGACCAGATTGTCCTCGTCATCTCCTGTTGCGGCGACCAATACGTCGTATGAGTCGAGTCCGGCCTCCTTGAGCGCCGAAACCTCGCACGCATCACCCACTTGGAACTTCACCCCGTCATCGACGACCGATCGCTCGACGACGTCACGGTTTTGTTCAATTAGCAGCACTTCACAACCGGAGCGGCAGAGTTCATTTGCGACGTGGAGTCCCACGTTCCCGGCTCCGGCGATGGCTACACGCATGTCCTGAACCTACTCCGCCCGACGCCGTAGATAAAGGTCGTGGCGTGTCAGACTGCCGCAACTAGGAGGTTTCGCAGGTGGCAATCCTGAAGCGCGTGCTAGTTGGCCGTCCATTAGCGACTAGCGAACAAGATCACCAACGCATCACGAAGAAGATCGCCCTAGCGGTTTTCTCCTCCGATGCGATCTCATCGACTGCATATGCGACAGAGGAGATTCTGTTCGTAACGGCGGTTGGCGCCTCGAGCCTGATGCTCGGTCTAGAAGTGTTGGTACCGATCTCGATTGCCATCGCGATCTTGTTAGCGATTGTGGCGACCTCATATCGCCAAACGATTTTTGCGTATCCAAGCGGTGGTGGCAGTTACATAGTTAGCCGCGAGAACTTAGGCGAAATGCCCTCATTGGTAGCCGGGGCAGCCCTGATGGTGGATTACATCCTCACCGTCGCCGTCTCCATCTCGGCTGGGGTGGCAGCGATTGTGTCTATCCCTACCTTTCGTGGCCTCAGCGACAACCGCGTGCTCTTAGGCCTCGGCCTAATCGCGCTTATCACCATTGCGAATTTGCGAGGAATCAAAGAGGCGGGCCGATTCTTTGCGGTACCAACTTACGTCTACATACTCGTGCTTTCGACGCTAATTTTGTGGGGCCTCTACGGCGTGTTTTTTGGCGATATCGGGACTGTGCCGTTTAATGCAGAGGCCTCAGCCGCGCGCGAGACCGGCGGCACGCTCGGACTGTTTCTGATCTTGAAGGGCTTCTCGTCTGGCGCTGTAGCACTTACAGGCGTTGAGGCCATATCGAATGCCGTACCTGCGTTCCGAAAACCAGAATCCAAGAACGCTGCGGCGACTCTCGTTGTAATGGCGTTCGTTCTCGGGACCCTATTTTTCGGGGTATCAGTCCTTGCTCATCACGTACAGCCCTACCCAAGCCATGAGCAAACAGTGTTGTCACAACTCGGTCTTCTTGTGTTCGGTAATGGAGCGATTTATGTAGTGCTGCAGTTTGCGACGGCAGCGATTCTGACGCTCGCCGCCAACACCGCTTACACCGGGTTTCCGTGGCTCACATCGATAATCGCCAGTGATGACTACCTCCCCCGACAGATGGCCAACAGAGGAGACAGGCTTGTTTTCTCGAACGGCGTTCTAGTTCTCGCCGTGGCCTCAGCCATCTTGATTGTGGCATTTGGCGGCGTGACCAACGCCCTCATCCCGCTTTATGCGGTCGGGGTTTTCATGTCGTTCACGCTCTCCCAAATTGGGATGGTCCGTCACCACAAGAGACTTAAGGAGCCGGGCTGGAAGCGCAATATGGTGATCAATGGCTTTGGCGCTTTCGCGACATTCGTTGTTTTGTTAATTGTCTCAATCACCAAGTTCTCGAGCGGAGCATGGCTGCCCTTAGTGGTGATCCCGATCATCATCTTGATTTTCAAGGGGATCCACAAGCATTACAAAACAGTTGCCGACGGCTTACGGACTGCACCTGGGTATCGAACCAGGACCATGAATCACACGATGATCGTCCTGGTCGGTGATGTGCATCGTGGTGTTCTTGAGGCACTCGCATATGCGAAGTCAATGCACCCGAGTCACCTCGTAGCAGTGACTGTGGTTGTGAATGAAGAAGAACAGGAACGCATCACGGCTGCTTGGCATGAGTATAAGATTGACGTTCCCATCGAGTTCATCTTCTCGAAGTACAGGGAGTTGACGGACCCGATCGTGCAATATGTCGAAGAGTTAGACGCCCGCAAGGACCATGATGTCGTGACCGTCGTAATACCGGAGTTCGTGGTCGGATCGCGCGCCGCACAGCTTTTGCACAACCAGAGTGCGCTGGCCCTGAAGTGGCGCTTGCTATTCCGGGAGGGCATCGTGGTCACATCGGTGCCGTATCACCTGGAGGGATCTACCACCGACAAGGGTCCATTTCCCGGTTAGCAACCCGCCCTATTGCCATTGCTAGATTGACATCTCCGTTGCGACGGCAATACCGTCCGCGGCACCCTCTCTCAAACGCACCGTGCCGTCCTCGCCCGGTAGTACCTAAGGAGCAGATACGTAAATGAGCATTTTCGCTGCTGAAGGCGGTTGGCAGGAGTTCACGCTTGGCACGACTGAGTGGTACTGGCTTTGGTTCTCGGCAGCGACCGCGGTACTGGCGTTGCTAGTGGGATTCGCTTTGATGCGCGGCGTACTCGCTGCCGACCAAGGCACTCCAAAGATGATTGAGATCGCAAAGGCGATCCAAGAGGGCGCAATGGCGTACCTCAAGAGGCAGTTCCGAACTATTGCAATCATCCTCGTGCCGGTGGCGATCGTCGTGTTCCTCACATCGACTGAAATCGTGAAGCCTCGAGGGGGAGGGGTTGCGCTCACCTATTTGCAGTCGGGAACGTTCCGGACGCTTGCGTTCATCGCAGGTTGCTTCCTTTCAGGTCTGACGGGATTCATCGGGATGAGCCTTGCGGTACGCGGCAACGTGCGTACAGCTGCGGCCGCTAAAACAGGTTCACTCGCAGCAGCGTTGCGTGTCGCATTCCGCACCGGTGGAGTTGCAGGCATGTTCACCGTAGGACTTGGTCTGCTCGGAGCGACCCTGATCATCATGATGTTTCAGAACACCAGTTCAGCGATCCTGATTGGGTTCGGGTTCGGCGGCTCGTTGATTGCGTTGTTCATGCGAGTCGGTGGCGGCATATTCACTAAGGCTGCCGATGTTGGTGCAGACCTTGTTGGCAAGGTTGAGCAAGGTATTCCCGAAGACGACCCTCGTAACCCAGCGACGATCGCAGACAACGTTGGCGACAACGTTGGCGATTGCGCAGGCATGGCTGCAGACCTCTTCGAGAGTTACGAGGTAACGCTTGTCGCTTCGATCATCCTGGGAGTCACTGCTTTCCACTCGATCTATCCGGACCGCCCGGAAATGTGGGTAATTGGGTTGATCTTTCCAGTCATCGCTCGTGCCGTAGGTGTGCTTGCGTCGATCATCGGCGTGTTCGCCGTTCGTGCCTCAGACACGGACAAGTCGGCAATGGCCCCGATCAATCGCGGGTTCATCACGGCGGGAGTTTTGACCGCCCTCGGCACACTTGTTGTCGTAGTCACATATGTAGGCAACGAGCCAGGAACACTTTCCAATCCAGGTTGGCGCATGTTCGGTGCCGTGATTACCGGACTTGTGCTCGCGCAAGTAGTGAGCCACCTCACCGAGTACTACACGTCTACCGAACGCAGGCCAGTGCAAGAGATCGCTGAAGCCTCACGCACCGGTCCCGCAACCGTGGTGCTCGCAGGAACATCAAGCGGACTTGAGTCGACGGTGTGGGCGATCGTTGCAATTGCAGCCGCACTCGGAGTTGCAATTGGGCTTGGTGGAGGCGACATCAACTTCGTGTTCTACCTAGTGGCGCTTACCGGAATGGGAATGCTCGCCACGACCGGTGTAGTCGTATCAGAGGACTCATTCGGTCCTGTTGCCGACAATGCAGCTGGAATTGCTGAGATGTCCGGCGAGTTCAGTGGTGAGCCAGAGCGCATCATGGTGAGCCTCGATGCGGTCGGCAACACGACGAAGGCAGTTACAAAGGGCTTCGCAATTGGCTCCGCGGTAATCGCATCCGTCGCTTTGTTCGCGTCTTATATCGAGACCATCGCGAATGAGACCTTGAGCCCAGCGCGACTGCAACTGCTCGACGATGCTGGGAAAAGCGTCTTCGACGCCTTTCCGATCAACGTTGCAGATCCAACGACGTTCATTGGTTTGCTCATTGGTGGGTCAATTGCATTCATGTTCTCGGCATTGGCGATTCGTGCCGTGGGTCGGACTGCAGGAACCGTTGTGCAGGAAGTTCGTCGCCAGTTCCGTGACGGCAAGATCATGTCCGGTGAGAAGCGTCCCGACTACGGCCCGGTCATCGACATCTGCACAAAGGCGTCGTTGCGCGAGCTCGTTACACCGGCATTGCTTGCGGTGCTAACGCCTGTGATTATTGGGTTTGGAATCAACTTCTACGCGCTCGGAGCGTTCCTTGCAGCGGTGATTCTCACCGGACAACTCATGGCGAACTACATGAACAATGCAGGTGGCGCGTGGGACAATGCCAAGAAGTACATCGAAGATGGTCACGAGGGTGGCAAGGGATCTGAAGCCCATATGGCCGCGGTGATAGGCGACACGGTGGGTGATCCATTCAAGGACACCGCGGGACCGGCGTTGAACCCGTTGATCAAAGTGATGAACTTGGTCTCGCTCCTGATTCTTCCCGCAATTATCGCGTTGCAGGACAACGGTCCAGCGCGGTTTGCGATCGCTGGAGCGAGCCTGGTTGTGCTGTTGATCGCTATCGGATACAGCAAACGCAAGAGCGGTGGCTTCGGCGACGAGAGCGAAGCGTTCGTAGAAGCCGAAGCTGAAACCGGAGCAACGGGTACCGCCTACTAACCAGTAGCTGGCCCCATTCCTTGAAACGTTGGATGACGTGGGTTCGCGTTGTTAGTGCTTGGCTTTTCTGCGGTGACGTACCACTTCGAACACTGCTGGAGTGATCGACACCACGATGATGATCGCGATAATCGGCAACAGGTACTTGTCGATGTTCTCGGGCCCTATCTGATTCCCCAAGAAGTACCCGAGCAGCGTTACTCCGACTGCCCATAACAAACCGCCGAGCAGGTTGTATGCCAGAAATGTTCGGTACTGCATCTTCCCGACTCCAGCCAATATCGGCGCGAATGTGCGAACCACTGGAACGAAGCGCGCCAGCAGGATTGTCTTAGCGCCGTGCTTTTCGAAGAACTCGTCCGCTCGTTCTACGTATTCCTGTTTGAATAGCTTGGAATTGGGACGGTTGAAGATCGACGGCCCGACCTTTTTGCCGAATATGTACCCGACCTGGTCTCCGATTACTGCCGCCAAAAAGCACCCAACGAGAATCACCGCCAGGTTCAGATCACCTTTCGCTGCGAACAGTCCCGCGGTGAATAGAAGCGAGTCGCCAGGCAAGAAGAACCCGACGAGCAAGCCAGACTCGGCGAAGATGATCGCGAACAAACCGATAGTTCCGAAGGACCTCAAAAGGTGCTGAGGATCGACAATGTCAGTGATCGACGATAACGGCATCGAGCCAGACTAGACGGGCTAATCCGAGCTCCGTGTCACCTTTAGGTGCGCTGCCCGGCTTGACTTGCGACAGAGTTGTATGCCATTACAGAAAAAGAGAACGGCGCTACGGTCGTTATTCCCCAAGTCGAAATGAGTCCTGTGTCTAAGGCGTTAGTCATTGTCGAGTCCAAAACCAAGGCCGACACGATCGGTCGATTTCTTGGTGATGATTTCACTGTGCTCGCCAGTTACGGACACGTTCGCGATCTACCTTCAAAAGGTTTGGGCGTGAAGGTAGACGACCACTTCGAGCTCGAATACGCGCCGCCTCAAGGCCGATCGAAGGAAGTCGTGGCAACCCTTCGGCGAGCGCTCAAAGAATCAGACGAGCTCTACCTCGCGACAGACGAGGACAGGGAAGGGGAGGCGATCGCTTGGCATCTTCTCGAACTTCTCAAGCCAAAGGCAGATGTGCCCGTTAAGCGCATGGTCTTTCACGAGATCACACAAGAGGCGATCGACGAAGCGATCGCGAACCCGCGCGGTATCGACATGAAGCTTGTCGAAGCTCAAGAAGGACGTCGTGCGCTCGACCGCCTTGTTGGGTACGAAGTGTCGCCAGTTTTATGGCGGCGCGTTGGAGGTGCGCGTTCGGCAGGACGGGTACAAAGCGTCGCGGTACGGCTAGTGGTAGAACGCGAACGAGAACGCATGGCGTTTCATTCGTCAGAGTTCTGGGATCTCGAAGCCCGGTTCTCTGCGCGAGGTACCGATTTCGCTGCCAAACTCGTCGAAGTAGACGGCGAGCGCGTTGCTGATGGCAATGACTTTGATTCCAACACAGGACAACTTGTTGCCGGTTCAACGTCGGTGCATCTCACCGGTGGCCAGGCCGCCGCTCTCGCTGTGAGACTAGGAGCAACCGCATTCACCGTCGCTTCTGTTGACTCGAAAGACTTCTCAGAACGCCCCAAGCCTCCGTTCAAGACAACGACCCTGCAGCAAGAAGCCGGTAACAAGTTGCGGTTCAGCGCTGGCCGAACGATGCACACGGCACAAGGTCTCTACGAACGCGGTTACATCACATACATGCGAACCGATTCTGTCACTCTCTCCGCGCAGGCAGTCGAGGCGGCTCGTGCGCAGATTGTTGAGCGGTTCGGACAAGACTTTCTTCCTCCAACACCGCGGACTTATGCCAACAAGACGAAGAACGCGCAGGAGGCACACGAAGCGATTCGGCCTGCCGGGTCGCGGTTCCGAACTCCCGAAGCCGTGAGCGGCGAACTAAGTCGCGACGAGCGCGCACTGTATGAACTCATCTGGATGCGCACGGTCTCTAGTCAGATGCTCGATGCACGTGGGCATCGTGTGACATTGCGTGTCGCTGGGGATTCGAGCACCGGTGAGCATGTTGTAATGCGCGCTGGCGGAAAGAGTTATGAGTTCCTTGGCTTCCACATGGCGAAGGTCAATGTAAAAGACGCCGCGGTCGACGAATCCACGGACCATGATGAGGAAGCAGTGCTTCCCAACGTGGGCAAAGGCGAAGGCGTCGCCACTGAGTCGATCGTTGCCGCGCAACATGCAACGCGCTCTCCTGCTCGCTACACCGAAGCGACCCTGGTGAAGGTTCTCGAAGATTCTGGTATCGGAAGACCGTCTACCTACGCGTCGATCATCGAGAAGATCACCAGTGAACGCGGCTACGTCTGGAAAAAGGGCACCGCGCTCGTCCCAAGTTGGACTGCATTCGCAAAGACGCAATTGTTGGAGCGCTACTTTGCACACCTCGTTGACTACGCCTTCACGGCCACGATGGAAGAGGCGCTAGACGCAGTAGCGCGAGGAGAAGCCGAGGCAGAGAAGTGGCTGCACGGGTTCTACTTCGGCGACGGAACCGTTGGTCTTCGCGAACTCGTTTCTGAAGAGAACCTTGCCCAAATAGACATGGCCGAGGTAAACGCGATCGCGATTGGTGCAGACGACGCAGATGTGCCGGTGTACGTGCGCGTTTGGAACACGGGTGAATCGATTCATCACGGCGAAGACAAGTGCCCCATGCCTGCAGATCTTGCGCCCGATGAGTTGACGGTAGAAAGCGCGCTTCGGCTGGTAGCGCTTGGGGCCGCTGGACCACGGGAGCTCGGTGTGGATCCGATCTCCGGTGAGACGGTGATTGTGTTGACCGGACGATTCGGTCCGTTCGTGCAACTCGGCATACTCGAGGCCGGATCCAAGGCCAAACCACCGCGGTCTTCGTTGTTCTCAACAATGGCGGCCGACACGGTCGATCTTGAAACGGCGCTAATGCTGCTTGCGCTACCGCGTGTTGTCGGTGCCGATGCAGATGGCAAAGAAGTAACCGCGCAAAACGGGCGTTATGGGCCTTACATCAAGAAAGAAACGGATAGCCGAAGTCTCGATAGTGAAGATCAGATATTCACGATCTCGTTGGAGCAGGCAGAAGCAATATTTGCTCTTCCGAAGACCCGAAGAGGCGCGCGCGTCAAGCCGCCGATCGCAGAGCTCGGACCTAGCCCCGACACAGGCGCCGCAATTCGCGTGTTGGATGGACGTTTCGGTCCTTACGTAACCGATGGCATTACGAATGCAACTGTGAGACGCGGCCTCGATCCGACGGAGCTCACGCTCGACGATGCGCTTGAACTGCTCAGGGAGCGCGCGGCGCGCGGCCCCACGGCCAAGAAGGGCCGGAAGACGGCCAAGAAGACAGCCAAGAAGACAGCCAAGAAGACGGCCAAGAAGACAGTCAAGAAGACGGCCAAGAAGACGGCCAAGAAGAAAGCGCAACCGGGCGTGAAGAAGGCAACCGTTCGCATGGCGACCGGTGATGCTGTGTCATCTCCGCGGGTCGAGGGAGAAATTGAAGCTGGCACCTAGTCTGGACGCCGAGTGACTTCGGATTCGGCACCATTCATTCC
>SHUZ01000082.1 GCA_009694415.1 Acidimicrobiia bacterium | reverse complement strand
ACGAGGACGGCTAGTTGCAGTTCGCCACGGCCAAGCACTTCCCAGGTGTCTGGCCTTTGCGTAGGGAGCACCTTCAAAGAAACATTTCCCACGAGTTCACTCTCAAGGCGATCGGACACTTGCCTCGCCGTGAGCTTGGTCCCATCTTGGCCAGCCAACGGCGAAGTGTTGATTCCGATGGTCATGGCGAGGCTGGGTTCGTCGACCGTTATCGCTGGCAAGGGCCTAGGATCATCGGGATCAGCCAACGTTTCGCCGATCGTGACCTCGGGTAACCCTGCGAGAGCGATGATCTCTCCGGGTCCAGCGCTATCGACGTCTTTACGGTCGAGTGCTTCGGTTATGTACAACTCACTTACTCGAACCCTTTCGGTTGTGCCGTCGAGGCGACACCAGGCTACGGAGTTGCCCTTGGTGATTGTTCCGTGCAGCACGCGACAGATTGCAAGACGACCGACATACGGTGACGCATCCAGGTTGGTTACCAACGCTTGCAATGGGTGGTTCGTGTCGTGTATTGGCGCCGGGATGCGATCCAGAAGTAATTCAAAGAGCGGCTTCAGGTCGCTACCCTCGACGTCGGGATCGGCGCTCGCCCATCCGGCGCGAGCGTTGGCATAAATAATGGGGAAATCGATTTGCTCTTCGGTCGCGTCGAGATCGAGGAACAGTTCGTACACCTCGTCGATCACTTCCGAAATACGGGCATCCGGGCGGTCCACCTTGTTGACCACGAGAACAACAGGGAGGTTGGATTCGAGGGCTTTCCGAAGAACAAATCGAGTCTGCGGAAGCGGACCTTCGCTCGCATCCACCAGCAACAGAACGCCATCGACCATCGTTAGACCGCGCTCAACTTCGCCACCGAAGTCCGCATGGCCAGGGGTATCAATGATGTTGATCTTCACATCGCCATATTGAACAGAGGTGTTCTTGGCGAGGATTGTTATCCCCTTCTCGCGTTCCAGATCATTGGAATCGAGAACACGTTCCGCAACTGCTTGGTTCTCTCGGAACGCGCCGGTTTGCCAAAGCATGGCGTCTACCAACGTGGTCTTACCGTGATCTACGTGGGCGACAATCGCGACATTGCGAAGATCGTCGCGCCGGGCATGCGTGGACATAGCTGCCTTCTGGGGACGAGGAAGAGAAGAGTCTACGGGTCAGCTTGCTGATATGGGGAACGGAAGCGATGAGTCGTCTACTCCATCGTCGCGTTCAACTCCAAATGCGTTCAAGGCAAACGACACCAGGTGGTACTGCCCAATAGCAAACACAAGGTCCATGCACTGTTGCTGACTGTACGAATCTGCCAACGTGACCCATGTTTCGTCGCTGATTGTGGACCTCAGATGGAGTTCATCGGCGGCTCGGAGGATCGCAGCCTCATTAGGTGCCCATCCGGGCGCATCTGGTCCCATCGCAATCGCTTGGATTTCGTCGTCGGTGATTCCTTCCTTGCGTGCGATGACCACGTGCTGCCCCCACTCGTATGGCGACCGGCACAGCCAACCCACCCGCAGTATCGCTAACTCCCGGGCGCGCCCGGGAAGCGTCGAGCCAGATAGGACATGGTTCGCGAAAACCAGCCAACGTTTCATTAATTCTGGATGCTGCCCCAATGTTCCAAATACATTGAGCACCGTGACGTCATCGCCACGAAACTGAGAAACGCGCTCCAATTGTTCCTTTGCTTTGTCGTCGGCGTTAATAAGGGAAACGGGCAGTATGCGAGGGGCCATCCAGGCAGCGTACGGTTACCGAGTGCCGCAGAGTGAATACAACGAATTCGGGCTTTTCCGAGAGAACGCAGAAGAAGCCGGGCTCGCGTTCGACGTCGCCCCAATTGTCAAACGTGTAGGTGTTCAGGTCGCACCTGGACGAACTATCAGCGCGTTGCGGTGGGGCGAAGCAGAACCGGAACTCGTGCTCCTTCATGGTGGCGCGCAAAACGCTCACACCTGGGATACGGTCGCTCTAGCTCTGGACCGTCCGCTCGTAGCGTTCGACCTTCCGGGGCATGGCCGCTCCGACTGGCGCGATGACAAGGCGTATTGGCCGACGGAAAATGCACTCGCGATTGCAGAAGGGATCGCCCAGTTAGCACCGAACGCATCGATGGTTGTCGGTATGTCGCTCGGGGGCCTCACCTCACTTGCATTGAGCAAGCAATCTCCAGAATTGGTTCGCCGTTTGGTGCTTGTAGACGTGACGCCCGGTGTAGATCGCGAAAAGGCTTCGGCCATCACGGCTTTCGTTGCGGGTCCTGAGTCGTTCGGAAGCTTCGATGAGCTGCTCGAACGAACCATTGCCTTCAACCCGACACGCTCGGTTTCCTCGCTGCGCCGCGGCATTCTTCACAATGCATCCGAACGGCCGGACGGTACCTGGGCCTGGCGTTACGATCGATTCAACCTGCCAGAAGGCACCGTCGTCCCCGATTTCGGTTCACTCTGGGACTGCCTCGATTCGTTAAAGGCACCGTTGATGCTTGTCCGCGGGGCCGACTCCCCGGTAGTTGATGATGCAGACTTGGCAGAATTGTTGACAAGATGTCCGAATGCTCGCATCGAGATAGTCGAGAAATCCGGTCATAGTGTTCAAGGAGACCAACCGCTCGAGTTGGCTTGTTTGATTGAATCCCACCTAGGAGACAAAGGATGACGGCAGATACGTTCACGCGCATGGATGAATCGTCCCCTGAGCAGTGGTCAGTAATTGGTAACGAGACCTTCGCTAATCAACCGAGAGTCGCTGACTCGGTGTTGGGGATGCTCAACTCGCTGAGCGCCATCACCGACGGCTTCGCCGTGGATCAATTGACACATTGTTTACAAACAGCGACCCTCGCTGAGAGAGCTGGTGCCGATGATGAACTCGTGGTCGCCGCACTTTGCCATGACGTAGGCAAAACCGTTTCCGTCGCCAACCATCCTGCCATCGCCGCCGAAATGCTCAAGGCATACGTTCGGCCTTCGATCTACAACATGATCCGCGTTCACCAGGACTTCCAGGGTCGCCATTACTACGGTCACTTCGGAATGAATCCCAACGCCCGTGAGGATCACAGGGCGACACTGAGCGTTGAAGATTTCGCAATTGCAGAACAATTCGCGGACGAGTGGGATCAGATCGCGTTCGATCCCGACTACGACACGCTCCCGATCGAACATTTCGAGGAACGGCTTCGCGCAACGTTTTCACGGCCCCGTTACTGACCGTCGGCGTCGCGCTGGAGCGTGTTTCGAATGGATGATCTGGAAAACGAGCAAAGATATCGCTCTCGAAGCCTCTGGCTCAATACCTTGCCCGGTTCTTTATCCCCACGCGCGTCCCTCGATACCAATCTTGATGTAGACGTAGCGATCATTGGCGCCGGATACACGGGCTTATGGACGGCCTATGAATTAGCCAAACAAGACCCAACATTACGAATCGCAGTTCTCGAAGCAGAAATCGCAGGATTCGGAGCATCAGGTCGAAACGGAGGTTGGTGTTCAGCGCTATTCGCAGGAGATCGCGAGGCCATGGCTGCCGAGCACGGGCGCGACTTGGCGGTCGCTCTTCAAAAAGAGATGTTCGCAACAATTGACGAAGTTGGCGCAGTGTGCGAATTCGAAGGAATCGACGCAGATTTTTACCGGGGGGGCACTCTCAATTTCGCTACATCTCCTGCGCACGTGGAGCGCATCCGCGCTGACGTCGACAATGAGCATTTGTGGGGATTCACCGAAAAAGACTTCCGCTGGCTCAGTCCTTCCGAAGCGAACGAGCGGATCGCGATCAACGGTTCCCTGGGTGCGAGTTTCACGCCGCACTGTGCGCGTATTCAACCAGCGAAATTGGTTCGCGGACTCGCTGAAGCAGTGGAGCGCCGCGGTGTGACGATCTACGAACGTTCCCGAGTCACCGAAATCGCACCGTATTCCTTGAGAACGTGCGCGGGCACAGTGCGCACCGAAGTCATCGTTCGTGCGACCGAGGGATATACCCCAAACCTCAAGAGTCATCACCGAACCCTCATTCCGGTTTATTCGCTCATGATCGCGACGGAGTCTCTTCCGTCTTCATTCTTCGATGAGGTCGGCTGGAAGGAACGCGAAACCTTCACCGATGGGCGACACTTACTCATCTATGGACAACGCACCTTCGATGACCGAATCGCATTCGGGGGTCGCGGTGCGCCGTATCACTTCGGTTCCAGCATCAAAGATGAATTCGATCGAGATGGAAAAACATTCGAAGAACTGCGCAAGGTCTTGTGGTCATTGTTCCCGAGCCTTGGTGACGCAAGGATCACTCACCAATGGGGAGGGCCGCTCGGGATACCCCGGGACTGGTATTCATCAGTCGGATTCGATCGTGCGACCGGCATGGCATGGGCTGGTGGTTATGTCGGCGATGGAGTTGGAACATCGAACCTTGCTGGTCGCACCTTGGCGCACTTGATCACCGGTACCAATAGCGACCTAACGGCGTTGCCCTGGGTCAACCATCATTCTCGGAAATGGGAACCAGAACCGCTGCGTTGGGTTGGCGTAAACGCAGCTAAGTGGGCCACCCAGAAACTAGATCGCAGAGAAGGAAAGACGGGCAAACGGGCAAAAGGAGCGGAGCGAATCCTCAAACGCGTTCTTGGTGGCCACTGAATATTTTGGCTGACATGAAACATTGTCTCGCTAATCAGTATTTGTAGTTGGCTACCGACGCTGGGACCTGAATCATCTCCTCAAGATCTGGGTCCGGTATCGGATTACTAGCGATGAGCGTCAAGGGAATCTCGCCGGCCCAAATTGGCAACCCAAGATCTTCGGGTTCGTCGTATGGAGGCCCGGATCGCATCTTCACGCTGGACTCCGTTAGAGGGATGCCGATCAACATGGTTTGGGCAAGTTCAGAATCGCTGGGGGGACGGACGGTGTCGTAGTGATTTGGAATCAGATGATCAAGTACGGAGCGAAACACGATTGCTCGCTCATCTGGGCTTTCTATCAAGCGAGCCGTTCCCTGAATCACGACCGACCTGTAGTTCATGGTCATGTTGAATGCGGATCGCGCCAGAACAAGGCCGTCCACCACGGTCACGGTGGCACATGCGGGTATTCCGGTACGTAGGGCGCGCATCAGTCTGCTGGCAACCGACCCGTGCAGGTACAGAGTGTCACCGACTTGTGCATAAACCATCGGAATAACTACCGGGCATCCATCGTGAATTATCCCGACATGAGCAATCAATCCTGCCTCTAGGACATCGCTCACGGTTTGCGAATCGTATGCAGCGCGTTCCGTATGCCTATGAATGACCGTGCGCTCCGTAGGACCCTCTGGTGTCATCCCCTAAGTATGGTGTCTCCGGGTCCCACCCTGGTCGAATTGGAGAATGGCGAAGTTGTACGCCTCGCCGGTCTCGAGTTGTATTCCAACCCTTAGAGAATCAGATATTCGCTGGTTGTGAAACTGCGTAGTTCCGAGAGGTCGAGGAACGCCGTGACACTCCCAAGCATCGAGGTCAGATTGGCGTTCACTTCTTCGGGAGTTTTGGCGTTGTAAAAGAGCGCTGGATCGGTGATGTGTTCCGCAGAGGGCCACGCTTCTTCGACGATTCCTCGAAGGTTTGGAGCATTGGGGGTGATCGAACGAGCGATGGTGTTGCGTCGGTAGCAAGTACGCGGCTGCATTGCTTCAGAAACCGGAGACTGGACATCGTGCCAATGAGCGAACCAATCATCATCTGCCATCTTTGTTGGCTTGCGTAAGAGCGTCACCATTACGACTCCGGGTGATCGTTCGCCGTTTTCCCAATTGCGTGGTGGGCTCCATTGGTTGCCGCCGTAGTCGGTATAGAGCGATTCAGTTACGAGATAACCCGCGATGTCGTCGCTAACCGAGCGCAGGACCGCTTCGTATGGAGCACGGTCGTCATAGCGATCCAACCAAATAGAAACGAGCGCACCGGGTTGCGGCTCATCGGCTGGTGCCGGAAGTGGAACAGGGACATCTGAATCGTCATCATCAATCTGCATCGACAAGCCTCGCGGCTCGAGAGCGATAAGCGCGGGCGCAATTTTATCCAACATGAGTTCGCGACGTTCGACCGCGGATCTGGTGGACCCTAACCAACAGAGGTACTGCAACTTCTCCAATGCGCACCTTTCCGCGGGCATAGTTCATTCGAAGCTGGAGCATTGCACAACGCACGGGCTGGCTTTCGCCGTGCCGCTTTAGTCCAACGCCTGAGCCACGGCGAGCGCTCCAAGGTTCGCGCCTTCTATGAGCCCTGCTCCGGTGCAGTCGCCGATTCTATAGACCACTACACCTTTGACGCTGTCAAAATGATCAGTATTTGATTGCATAGTGGGCGAAACAATTACGGCTGTTGCGGGTATCGCAATTGGGCCCGCCTGGGTCAACGCTTCGACATTGCCTGCTGAGATCGCTACGACTTCGCTGTTCTTGAACATTACGACTCCCGATTCAACAAGGTCATGAACTAAGCGCCAGCGACCTGGTAGACCCAAGGAAGCGCCGAAGACAGAGGTCGATTCCACTATCGCGACTTCCAATCCTCGTTGTCTAACGGCGGCGGCCAAAGATAGGCCTGGCTTGTCGCCGCCAATCACTACAACTTGGGAACCCAGGTCGATCGCCGAAGAATCCCGCAACCAAGGCTCAAGATCGTCCGCATTGAAAACGTGTTGCAAATCCCCTCCGGCGATATCGGAGCGCGTTGGATTTCCGCCGGTCGCGATCACCACAACTTCGGTGGTTGCGGACGTCAGAACTGAAACATCAACATGAGAACCAAATACGACCTCGACATCCGAGGCCTCGACCATTCGAATCAACCACTGCAGGTAACGATCCAGAGTCGGGTCGCTTAAGCCTGCGACTACCAGCAGGCCACCTAAACGATCACTCGCTTCGTGCAACACAACTGAATGGCCTCGCGCGCTCAATAATCGAGCGACCTCCATTCCAGCGGGTCCGCCGCCGACTACGAGCACCTTCCTCGGTTCTGCAGTCGGCTGCAAAGGCGACGCTTCCTCACGACCGGTTGCTGCGTTGGCAATACAGTGCACCGAGTCGTGTACGAAGATGTTGCCAATGCAGCGGTACTGGTAGATGCACGGCCGAATGTCCGCAGGGTTGCCCAGTTGAAGTTTGTTAGGTAGTTCTGGGTCTGCCAGAAGATTACGCGCCATCGCTACGAAATCGGCTTTGCCCTCCGCGAGAACGTCCTCGGCTTCTTCAACATCGAACCGACCGAACGTTATGACTGGTACGTCAACCGCAGCACGAACGAGCGCCGCGTAGTCGGCGAGTGAACCTACGACATGCGGTATGTAGGAATCAGTCGGACCCGTGGCGACATCGGTGTTCGAATAGGCCGTCACATGAACCGCGTCGGCACCCATTTGCACCGCCAAATTAATTGCAGCGAGTTGCTCGTCGAACTGCTCACCGTCGCGTTTGTGGTGCTCGATGGCATTGATGCGGATCCACAACGGAAACGCTGTCCCCAAGCGACTGCGAATTCCCGAAATAACTTCGCATAGAAGGCGTGCACGGTTGGCAGGTGAGCCACCCCAAGCATCGGTCCGCGTATTGGTCGAGGGCGACAAGAACTCGTCCAACAGATACCCGTGGCCAGCGTGCAACTCAATCCCATCAAAACCGGCCTCGACTGTGCGCTGTGCTGCAGTGACGAACCAATCCACAATCGACACCAGGTCGGATTCGTTTGCCACTTTGTATTCGACCTTAGAGGCCTCTTGCGCGTACGGGTTCAATACGGCGGCAAGTTCGGCTTCTGTGATCATCGACGACAGCTGATCCGGATGCGCACGTTTTGGAACGGAAGGGACGAGCATCGGATGACCGGTTGCGATGTCGTGGAGCGACATCATCCCGTTGTGTACTAACTGCGCGGCAATCTTGGAGCCATGTCGGTGCGCGCTATCAGCGAGTGCACCAAGTCCCGCAACAAATCGATCTTCACCAGCACTTGTTTGCCTTGCGTCGAAACGACCGTGGGGGTATGTAACTGCTACTGACCCCACCAACAACATCGCAGCTCCACCGCGCGCCCTCGCCTCGTAATAAGCAACCTGCCGATCGTTCACGGTTCCATCGTCATCACCGAGACAGTCACCCATGGGGGCCATCAAGATTCGGTTCTTCAATGCCATCGACCCAATCGCACCCGGTGCGAGCAGGTTCGGGTACTGATTGGTCACGGGACGAAGCGTATGGGTTTGTCAGTCGAAATCGGGAAGACCCTCTAGTTGCTCCATGAATTCGAGTCGGATGTCTCCAGAGGCGTTAACAAAAGCAATTCGCCGACGGACAAAGCAGGGCGGAGAAACGTCTCGATATCGAGTTCGGCCGCGAATCCATGACGGGCATACCATGCCGCGGCTTCGCGAACATCCGCGACCTTCACGGCGAGGTTGGCCAGGCCGGTAACCGTCAGCGAGACGTCACGGCGTCTGGAACCCAATTGCCGTGGAAACCAAACGGTACCCGTGCAGGTAGGTGAATCGTTGCGACTGGTTCACCAGTGAAATCTTGGGCGTCAATAATAACTACGTCGCAAGCGTTCCGTTCCTTATCGTGCACGTACACCATCACCCACCCGTCGTCCTCCGCGGCATCATTCGACCGTGGGACGAATACGGGTTCCATCGCTGCGTACCGCGGACCTGGATCCCAGCGTTCGGTCGTCCTCTTCGCAAGATCGTGTTTGAGCAATCCGCCCATCTCTAGATCACTCTCTGTGCTGGGTAACTCAGTCGCGTACCCATAACGAATCGGTTGCCCAATAAGGCGTTCATCGTGCCGTGGGAATTCTTGCGCAATGTCAGAGAGCAGTTCAGTACGCACCTTGCCAGCACTTGGGTCGAGAGTCCAACGTTCGAGCTTTGAATCGCCTTCGTTCGGACCTCGAAGATCGGTCGCAAAGGTCTTGGGGTGCCGTACTACGTCGATAGTGACGCACCCGTCGGTCTCGTCATGGGCATTAAGGGAGTGATACACGTAACAGGGGTCATCTAGTTCGCACCATTGAACGTCGGTGCCTTCGCGACCGAGTAGCCCAACCCGCGCAGCGTGGTCGGGGTTCCACCTATAGGGCAATGGTTCCCCTGCCATTGCCGCGTCAAGATTGAAGGTACAAGGAAGATCGAAAAGGATTACCTGGGAAGCCGTGATCGCACAGTCGTGCACCATCGGGCTTCCGGGCATCTCAACCTCGACGATGCGGCGAACGAGTCCATCGGTGCCCACCACCATGTACTTGATGTGATCCCACTCCCAGTAATAGGAAACTAGATGTAGTTCGCCTGTTTCTGGATCCCGTTTTGTGTGGGCGCTGAATGAGCCAGGAAGCGAGCCTGCGAGGTTGGTGCGGCAGACTGAGTCGAGTTCGTAACTGAGTTCAACAGGGAAAGCGCCTGCTTCAACGAGGGCAAGCGTGGTTCCAGCGTGCCCTATGACGTGGGTGTTTGCTGTTCCATCGCTAGGTCCATGGCTTGGTCCGGGTAGCGGAGATTCTCCGAGGGCATCGGTAACACGGTTTGAGCGAACGAATCGGTTTCGATACCAGTCTGCACGCCCATCCGTGATCCGCACGCCGTGAACCATCCCGGTGCCAGTGAACCAGTGGTACGCGTCAGGGTCCTCGGCGGCAACAGGGTTTGGACCGATCCGGAGCAAACGTCCACCCAGTTCAGGCGGAAGCGTCCCTGTGATCGGCAAGTCAAGGTCAGTACGCTCCTCTGATACCGGCGCGAAGTT
>SHUZ01000081.1 GCA_009694415.1 Acidimicrobiia bacterium | reverse complement strand
GTCGGCGGGCAAGCGACCAACTGGGACCGTTGCCGTCGTGTTGATCGGTATGTTCATGCTGCTACTCGCGGATCAACTTGTGCGCGGGAAACATCGCGCTTGGCAACTAGGGATTGCTCTAGCTGCCGCCGGATTAGTAGTCCATGTCTTGCGCGGTGGTCTCCTGGTTGGACCCGCATATTTCGGCATGTTGTTGGTCCTGTTGGTGATTTACCGCGATCAATTTCGTGCACCTTCCGACCCTCCGTCCGCGCTTCGCTTGTTGTCAATCGTCCCGAAGTATCTCTTTGGCGTTTATGCGTTCGGGATGCTTACGTTGTTCGTCGAGCGCGGAAAGATCACTCCAGATCTGACGGTCGGTGGCATGCTCTCAACGATTTCACTCGGGTTGGTAGGTGTATCCGGTCCCTACGAATTCGCGAGCCGCCGATTCGACATATTTTTTGGTGCATCCCTGTTGGCTCTAGGGGTTCTGGGCGGCGTAGGGCTGCTCTTTCTCTTGCTGCGCCCCCTAACGGTGCGCGATCCGCATGTAGCAGAAGAATGGTCGGCTGCCGAGAGCCTCGTGCGGCGTTATGGGTGGGACACGCTGGCGTATTTTTCACTGCGTAGCGACAAGAGTTTTTTCTTCGCATCCGATGGTGAGGCGATGATTGCCTACACCTTTCTCGGCGGGTGTGGACTTGTATCGGGCGATCCGATCGGAAGGCCTGAATCGATACCGCTGGTCGTTGATGAGTTCCTCGCGTTCTGTAGTGAGAGAGCCTGGAAGCCGGCATTTCTCGCGGTGCGCGAATCGGACCTCCCGCTCTATTCCTCACGCGGCATGCATTCGTTTTACCTGGGCGATGAAGCGATCGTTCGATGCGACCGATTTGATTTAGATCACCTCGGCAAGAAGAGCGTGCGTGAAGCCGTGAGGCGCGTCGGACGCGAATACTCCTTCCGCGTGTTTGCCGAATCAAAGGCGTCGCCGAACCTGATACGAGATCTCAATGCAATTAGCGAGCGGTGGCGTGGCAAGAACCCAGAACGCGGGTTCACGATGTCTTTGAGCCAAGACGTGAAGGGCGATAACCCGGAGTTCTTGTTGTGTGTCGCCCTAGACCACGAAGGCAAACCGGGCGGTTTCCTACGGATAGTTCCGGCATACGGGAAAGACTTCGGTTACACGCTCGACCTGATGCGCCATGACCCTGACTCGCCCAACGGTATGACCGAGTTCTTGATAGCTGGAGCAGCAGGGGCTCTGAAGGAGCGCGGCGTAGCACGCTTGTCGATGAATTTTGCGGCTTGGGGAAGGCTTCTCGATCCCGATATCCAGCATGGTCCTATGAGCAGGATCGCGGCATGGTTCATTGCGAAACTAAATCCGTTTTTTCAAATCGAAACGCTGCGCAATTTCAACGCAAAGTTTGAGCCCGATTGGTTGCCGCGTTGCATAGTCTTCGCCGAAGCGCGTGATCTTGCGCGTGTTGGACTGCTTTATGTAGGCCTTGAGGGTTTCCTGTCGATGCCGTTGCTCGGGCCACTATTCGCGCCGAGAGTAGTTGGTGGAACGCCCGCGCCAGACGAGATCGTGGTGCACTCTGATGCTGGGGCAGACGTCGCGTGATGCTTACTCCACCTCTAACCGTAGGTAGCTATTGAGTTCCGTTAGACCCAAGGCAGCGCGCCTCGGGATACTCGCCCTAGTTGCACTCGAAGTGGCATCGGTTGTGAGCGCGCGCAATCTCCCGGTGATGGCCATCTACGGCTGGTCCATGTTGGCATTGTTCTTGCTCGCGATCTTCGTGTTCCTCTTACCGATTTCGATGACCGCGGCCGAACTAGGGACTGGCTGGCCAGAGGAAGGCGGGATATACGCGTGGGTTCGCGAAGCATTTGGCGGCAAGACGGGATTCATGGCCGTTTGGTGCGACTTTGCAGAAAACATTCCATGGTTTCCGACGGTGTTGGCGTTCATGGCCGCATCGTTCGCCTACGCAATTAATCCGTCGCTTGCAACGAACAAGGTCTACCTAGTTTCGATGATGTTGGTATTTTTCTGGGGTACGACGTTCGTCAGTATGCGTGGCGTCACGGTATCGGCGAAGATCGCGGGAATCGGCACCGTCCTTGGGTCGATCTTGCCGGCAGTGCTCGTTGTTGTATTGGGATTCGTGTGGTTGTTCAGCGGCGACGGCTCTGCGATTCCCTTCTCGGCGGAAGCTCTCGTACCTGATGTGTCGCTCGGCAACTTGGCGTTCCTTGGTGGAATCATCTTGTTGTTCACCGGAATGGAGATGGTGGGTTTCCACTCTAGGGAAACACGGGATCCGGGCCGGAACGTGCCGAGGGCAATCTTCCTTTCAGTCGGTGTGATCGTCGTTTTTTCTGTACTCGGCTCTCTATTTCTCGCGTTCGTCGTGCCGGAGAAGGAGCTGAGTCTTGTTGCCGGAATCATGGAGATGTTCGAGCGCGCTCTTGGCGAGGTCGGAGCAAGTTGGCTCGTACGACCGATCGCGTTGCTGGTCGCGATCGGAGGAATTGCGCACCTTTCACCGTGGATATTGGGCCCATCGAAGGGAGTCGCAGCAGTAGCTCATAATGGCGATGCGCCGCGATCGTTCGGAAAAATGAGCCCGCGAGGTGTGCCGGTCGGTCTCTTGATTGCGCAGGGCATAGGAGGCACGGTCTTCTCATTGCTCTTTTTGTTTGTTCAGAATGTCAGTACCTCTTATTGGATGTTGTCGGCTGTCACCGCACAGGTGATAGCGATCATGTACGGCCTCATGTTTGCCTCTGTCATCAGATTGCGTTACATCCAGCCTGACCAGCCGCGTCCCTACCGAATTCCGGGCGGCACAATCGGCGTGTGGCTGGTGGGCGGCGTCGGTGTGTTGGGATGCAGCGCATCGTTGTTGTTGGGGTTCGTGCCGCCGGACCAGTTGGAGACTGGCAATACGGTGGTCTACGTATTGTTGCTCACACTGGCGACGGTCGCGCTGTGTGTTCCACCGTTTCTATGGTCTGCGTGGGAACGCCGGCACGGGCGAGAGCGAGGGTCCCGGCAACCATTACCGCAATAGTGACTCCAATGACGATCCATTCGGAACCTTGCGCTTGGAGTGTTTCTTGGAGCGTGACTATTCCGATGATGGAGCCGATAACGGGGTCAAGTACAGCGATGGCTGGTAGCGATACCTCGAGCGAACCGGCCTGAAAGGCGAGTTGCTGGGTTGCGAAACCCGTCAAACCAACTAAGACGAGAGCGTAAAGTTCCCAACTCGATAGAAGTCGTGTTCCGCCGCTGTCTATGTAGTGCATCACGGATTTGGTGAGTGCCGAGGCGAGGCCGAAGAGCGTTCCCGAGACAATTGCGAAACCGAGAGCACGGGCACGGCCTCGCTTAAGGAGCGCCGTTCCACCTGCGATGACAGCAATACCAGCACATGTGACCAATGACAAGCGCCAGTTGGCGAACGGAGCCGTGTCGTTGCCGTTGAGCGGGTCTCCGGCTGCAAGGAAAATGCCAAGCGCAATAGTGAGCGCTGCCGCCCAGAAGAGTTCGGACCGGCCGATGCGTCGCCCAGACCAACGGGCAGCGAGCGGTAATGCGAACAGGAGTGAGGTCGCGAGTATCGGTAACACGACGACCAGTGCGCCTACAGCTAAAGCGATTGCCTGGAGGATGTACCCGCCAGTATCGCCGGCAATTCCTGCGAGCCACCGGGGATTGCGGATCAGTTTCTTGAAGAAGCCGGCCCCTGATTCAACTGTTGTCGAAGCCACTTGTTGTTGTGCGATTGCAGCGACGGCGAAAAGAAACGCCGCGCAGAGCGACAAGATGACACTCGTCCAGGACACGTGCCACGATATCCTAAACGATCATGCTTGCGGGCCTTTCCCTTATCGGAGTTCCGTTGCTAGTGGGAATCTGCGCGCTTGCCGTCGCGGCAGGCGTACTCGCGGTGGTATTTAGATACAGACTCCATTGGTATGGAGTGATCGCGTTGTCGATCCTCCGTGTACTCCTGGTTGTTGTAGATGCCGGTGGTTGGGTGAACCGGCATTTTGACTATTTCCCGACGCTGTCGGGGCTTCTTGGTAAGCGAGCCAAAGACGCAGTGGGCAATGATGCACTTCATAAGCGGAAGATTCCGCCCCATGGGATCGTCGTACAAATGGACATGCCCGGGACTACCTCTAACTTTGTAGGGCGTCCGGCGCAGATCTATGTGCCACCTGGATGCTTCAAGACGCCGCGACCGCGCCTGCCTGTAGTGATGTTGCTCGCGGGACGCCTGGGATGACTACGGACTGGGCGCGCGCTGGTAATGCTGACGTGACAGCGGACTCCTACGCAGCAGCAAATGGAGGCATGGCTCCGATAATCGTGATGGCCGATTCCAACGGTTCAGCCACCGTCGACACGGAATGCGTGAATAGTTCGCGCGGCAATGCCGAGATGTATTTGACAGTCGATGTTCCTGCGTTCATTCGAAAGCGCTACAAAACTGCGACAGGTCCGTCGAAGTGGGCGGTCGGAGGATTGTCGGAGGGGGGAATGTGTGGATTGATGCTCACATTGAGGCACCCAGACGTGTCAGAAACCTTCCTTGATGTCGGCGGCTTACCTGGACCGCGTTCTAGCGATGGCACAGAGGAAGGAAGCGCGGCGCGCGATCTTTTTGGTGGGGACGAAGCGGCGTTCGATGCGCATGAACCGCTGGACATACTTAGGAAGCAACGGTTCCCGAGGATCGCTGGTTGGTTTGTTGTTGGAACCAAAGATCCGGACCCCCTTGCGGCACAGAACGAACTCGTGCCTGCTGCACGCGCAGCCGGAATCCAGGTTTGCTCCGTATTTATCCCTGGGGGCGAACACTCTTTTGCGGTATGGTCCGCTGCGTTCGCTGACTCGATTGGGTGGCTGGGTACCCGGCTCGGCCTCAGCGACGAGCCCGTCGCGTGTCCCAACACCGGGTGAAAGTTGCTCTCACGATTTCGGGGCTTGGACGTCTGTTTGGTGGCGACCTCTCGCGAGTAATCGATGCAGCGCAAGTCGCTGACGCGGCCGGTATCCATCAGTTGCTACTTCCGGATCATTTAGCGATGGGCCCGCGGCTCGATCGATATCCGTTCGCTGCGAAGTTCCCTTATCCGCCGGAAGAGCCTTGGCTAGAGCCGCTCACAACGCTCGCCGCGATCTCAGCCGTCACCCGCGACATCCGACTGAGCACAGGCGTGCTAATCGCGCCTCTGCGCTCTGCTTTGTTGTTGGCCAAGTCGGTCGCGACTCTCGATGTGCTTTCGCGCGGCAGACTCGACCTAGGGATCGGGATCGGATGGCAGGCCGAAGAATTCGTTGACAGCGCGTCCACCTTCGCGCACCGGGCCGGACGGATGGACGACGTGTTGCGGGCCTGTCGACGGTTATGGGAACAAGATCCGCCGGTTTCATTTTCTTCGCCGTCGGTGGAGTTCGCTGATCTGTGGAGTGAGCCGCGCCCGGTTCAAAGCCGATTGCCACTGTGGTTCGGAGGGGGACCGCAACAAGAGACAGTGCGCAGGATCGCAGAACTTGGAGATGGTTGGTTGCCGCTCGGTCAGACGCCCGATGAAATTGGTGCTGCAGTTGGCCGAATTCGGACGGCCTTCACCGAGTGCGGACGCGATTCCAAGGAGCTTGCCGTGCGAACGACCCTTGGCGTAGTTCATTCAAGCGGCGGGACGCCAGATCTCGATGCGACCTTCGCTCCTTGTGATGAACTTGCGACCGCGGGTGTGACGATGGTGTCCGTAACACTCGGAAGACTTGCCGAGACACAAGCCGATATTGAATCGGTGCTAGGTGAGGTGGGTGCGTTCTTCGCTTGACGGAGGTGCGAAACCCGTGCCATCACAGTTGTCCTGTACGGTGACTGCATAAATGTCGGGTCTTCCGGCGCGGAAGTGGAGGTAACTAGTGGCGCATGACCTTGTGATTCGTGATGGGCTCGTAGTTGACGGCGTCGGCGGTGAACCTACGCGCGCCGATGTCGCAATAGATGGAGATCGGATCAGCGCGGTAGGCGCGGTCGACTCCCGCGGGGCGCGCGAGATCGATGCAGAGGGTCGGTTAGTGACACCGGGTTTCGTTGACATTCACACCCACCTCGACGCGCAACTCGCTTGGGATCCCATTGGATCTTCGTCTTGTTGGCACGGAGTGACTTCTGTAGTTATGGGGAATTGCGGAGTCACCTTTGCTCCATGCAAACCCGAAGACCGACCGTTCTTAGCCGAGATGATGGAATCGGTCGAGGACATTCCTGCCGCGGCGATCATGTCGGGACTCCCGTGGGACTGGGAATCATATGGCGGATACCTCGATTCGATGGAGCGGCTCCCCAAGGGAGTGAATGCCGGCGGGATGGTTGGGCATTGCGCGGTGCGCGTGCACGCTATGGGAGAACGCGCTCTTGATGAAGAACCCGCTAGCGATGAAGACGTCGCGGCGATGTGCGATCTCGTTGCCGAGGCTATTGATGCGGGCGCGCTTGGGTTCTCCACCTCAAGGACGGCGTTGCATCGGGTTCCCGACGGGCGCCGCGTTCCGGGAACAACCGCGGACGCGCGAGAGCTGCTTGAGATCGGGAAGATTTTAGGGACCCGCCGCCGCGGGGTGTTTGAAGCGGCCTCCGCCCTTGGTGAGCGCGACCGCCAAGGTGTGCATCGAACGCGACCTGAGGTTGCGTTGCTCGGCGAGATCAGCCGAGCAACGGGGCGGCCTGCTACGTTCGGACTGACCCAAACCAAGAGGGTGCCCGGTCTTGAGGCAGATGCGCTCGTCGAGGTCGAGATACAGAACGCGGCCGGCGCTCGTCTTCGCCCGCAAACCACTGCTCGCGGCATCGGGATTCTCTTCGGTCTTGTGCATCGGACTCCATTCGATGGCGCGCCTGCTTGGCGCGCGTTACGGGATCTCAATTTGGATGAGCGGCTTGCGTATGTCCGAGATCCTGCCCGTAGGTCTGAGTTGATTGAAGCTGCCGAAGGCTTGCAAACGATCGCGATGACAGATATTTTTGTGCTGCCGGAGGGAGACGCTCGGTATGACCTGGGCGCAGAGGACACGCTTGCTGCACATGCGGCGCGGCGCGGGGTAAGCCCGGCCGAGGCATTCCTTGCGCTGTGCGACGAACGCGATGGCGAGTTGCTTGTGAACTGGCCGGCCTTGAACGATGATCTGAACGCGGTGCAGCGGATGTTATGCCACCCGGATTCGGTGCTGGGGCTCGCCGATGCGGGCGCTCACGTCGGACTGATCATGGATTCGAGCCAACCTACGTTTTTTCTCACGTATTGGGTGCGTGAGCGAGAACTCATGTCAATCGGTGAAGCGGTGAGACGTCTTACAAGCGACACCGCCGAGTTGTTCTCGATAGGTGATCGCGGCGTTTTGAAGCCAGGCGCGTATGCCGATGTAAACGTGATTGATTTTGAGGGAATGCGGCTGCCGCAGCCGGAATATGTGCACGACTTCCCAGGCGGAGCGGGTAGGTACGTGCAACGCGCCAGCGGTTACGAAGCGACAATCGTCAACGGCGAAGTGTTTATGGAAAACGGAGAGCACACAGGAGCCCTGGCAGGGCGGCTATTGCGCTCAACCCCAGACCTCTAAGACCTCAAGGGCGATCTCGGCACGTTCGGGGCCCTTATAGGGCCCGAAACGTGCCGAGATCGCCCTTGAGGTGGGGGTTATTCGGAGGAGAAGAACACGTTTTTTACTTCTGTGTAGTGCTGCATTGCGTGCATTCCGAGTTGTCGTCCTAGCCCCGATCGTTTGTACCCGCCAAACGGCGTCTCTATCCGCACAGAACGGTTTGAGTTCACCGAAAGCGCGCCGGTACGAATCGCTTTGCTGACCCTGATTGCTCTGCCAAGGTCCTTCGTCCAAATGGATCCCGACAGTCCATACGGGATGTCGTTTGCGATGTGGATCGCGTTGGATTCATCTTTAAACGGGATGATGCAGGCCACCGGACCAAAGATTTCCTCTTGCGCCACTCGCATCCCGTTATCGACACCTGCCAGTACCGCGGGTGTCAGATACGACCCGTCTTCCCTCGGCAGCGTACCGCCGCTTACCAATTCGGCTCCCTCGCCTGTTCCGATCCCGATGTAATCGATTGAGACCTGGCGCTGTCCGGGAGAAATCATGGTGCTTATCTCGCTTGCCTCATCGAGAGGCTCTCCAATGCGTAACCGTTCCGTCGTTCGCACGAACTCCGCAACGAACGCGTCGTAGATCGATCGTTCGACGACGATTCGACTCCGAGAACAACAGTCTTGTCCTGCATTGGCGAACACGGCCATCGGTGTTTCCGCAGCAGCTTTCTCCCAATCGGAATCCGCAAATACAACACAGGCTGACTTGCCACCGAGTTCCAAAGAAACGCGTGTGATGTTCTCAGAAGATGCCCGAAGAATCGATGCACCGGTGGATGTTTCACCCGTGAATCCGATCTTGTTTACGCGCCTGTCCGATACAAGCGCGTCGCCAATAACTCCTCCAGGACCGGGAAGAACCGAAACGCAACCTTCGGGTACTCCGGCCTCTATTAGGAGTTCACCTAGCCGTAACGCTGTCAGCGGTGTCAGCGAAGCCGGCTTAAGGATGATTGAGTTACCGCACGCCAAAGCCGGAGCAACTTTCCAACAAGCTATGAGTAGCGGGAAGTTCCACGGAACTATCAACCCGCACACGCCTACCGGTTCACGCAACACAACATCGATACCGGGGTCCTGAACGGGCACAACTTCACCGAACAACTTGTTGGCTGCACCTGCGTAGTACTCGAACGTACCGGCGGCAGCTTCGACTTCCCATCGCGCATCTGCAATTGGATGACCAGCATTGCGTGCTTCGAGAACTGCCAACTCCTCGGCGTTCTGCCTGATTAGATCGGCAACGCGTAACAAAACTCGTCCCCGTGCCGTCGCGCTCTGATCGGCCCATACCCCGGATTCAAATGCAGTAGTTGCGTCAATAAGAGCTGCGTTGACGTCGTTAAGACCGGCTTGGGAGACAGTTGCCAATTCTTGCCCTGTCGATGGCTCGCGAACCACGAATGTGCTCCCATCGGCAGCCGCGCGACGCCTTCCACCTATCAACAATTCCATGCAGTGCTCCTGTTCGTAAGTCGGGACAACGCTACCGGTGCGAGCTCACCGGTATCTGGCTCGCGGAAACAACGCGGCGCTCGTGTGGCACGGTTGTGGCTGTATGCGCCGAACCGTAACTGCGATCAGCATCCCAATTATCTGTATATTTTTTTTCGTATCTTGCTCGTCTGGGACGGGCAATGAGTCGCGGGAACGAGATTCTACGGTGCAGACGCAGCGAGACGGCATGGCAACCACTCGCGGCAGAGAAGCCGTGAAGCCGCTTGTTTGGAAATCTTGCGACGACGGTGATTGCGCGCGATTGACAGTTCCGCTACGACATGCAGATCCGACTGGCGAGACAATTGAACTTGTCGTGGCTCGCGGTTCTCTCGCTGACCCCGATAAGCGGATCGGCACCTTGCTGCTAAATCCTGGCGGCCCGGGTGCTCCGGGTACCGACTTCGTTGTGCCGGCCGCGAAACTTCTTCCCGATGCCATAACGGATTACTTCGACATCGTTTCTTGGGATCCGCGTGGGACTGGGGAGAGTTCGCCGGTCGATTGTGGGAGAAACTTCGACTACCTATTCGCTGCAGACTCGGCGCCGGACAACGCGGTAGAACATCGTGAGTTGGAGGCCGCCGCTGCTCGTTTTGCTCGTGAATGTTCTCAACGGTCCTCGAGACTTTT
>SHUZ01000002.1 GCA_009694415.1 Acidimicrobiia bacterium | reverse complement strand
TGGCTCGGCGACCGCAGCGACCTTTGCGTTGTCGGCGACCCAGACCAATCCATCTACGGTTTTTCCGGTGCCGAGCCCGAAGCACTCGAGCGATTCGACACGCGGTTTCCTGGCGGAAGCACCGTTCATTTCGGTACCAACTACCGGTCGACGCCCCAAATAGTTGCGGCGGCGCGCGCAGTACTTCCTGGCCCCGACCGGTCACCTGTTCAGGCTTCTGGAGTCGACGGTGCCATCCCTACCGTCGTTTCATACGAGACCGGTGAAGACGAAGCAGCCGGAGTCGCTATTGCTCTACGGCGCGCTCACGATGAGGGCCGCCGCTGGTCTGACCTCGCAGTTCTCTACAGGGTGAATGCTCAATCTGCGGCGTTCGAAGAAGCACTCCGTCGCTCGGGTGTTCCGTTCCGAGTTCGCGGCGATGCCGCGTTTCTGGATCGTCCCGAAGTGTTGGCCCTCCTCGACGGTCTGCATGATGCGGCGCGCTCTGCACCGGGTCGCCGTTTTTCCGAACATCTGACAGACCTAGTGACCGAGGCCGCCGAACTTGATGAAGAACGCAGAGATCACGCCCAAGCGCTGGCGACCCTAGGGCGCGAGTATCTAGTTGTAGAGGGAGGGAACGGCAGCGTCGCCGGGTTCAATGTCTTTCTGCGAACCTCCCTTCGCGGAGGCGACGACGGTGGCATCGGCACCGATGCAGTCGAACTACTTACCTTCCATCGAGCCAAGGGGCTCGAGTGGGACACAGTGTTCATCACGGGACTCGAAAAGGGACTCGTACCCATTTCTCATGCTCAGAACAATCCCGTTGCGATCGACGAGGAGCGGCGCCTCTTGTATGTCGCTGCGAGCCGCGCCCGCCGTGAACTGCATTGTTCGCACGCGCGCAACCGAGCCCGCGGCGAGCGAACTACGCGTCGAAGTGTCAGCCCCTTCCTCGCAGACATGCAACGCGGGATCGGCATCGCAGCCCCAGCCGTACCCGCGCCCGAGAGCAATCGGCGCAACGCAGAAAAAGCCCGCGCGGCGATGCGTTCTGATCCGTCGGGCGACCTAGACCCGGATGAACGAAAGTTGTACGACGCACTTGTCGCATGGCGCCTCGTTCAAGCAAGGGCCACGCAGGTGCCGGCGTTCGTCATTCTCGATAATAAGACCCTCGCAGCTGTCGCACGTGCGCACCCACAAACACCAAAAGAACTATTGGCAATACCGGGAATTGGCGAAGTAAAACTCGAGCGGTACGGTGCCGCCGTTCTTGAACTCATAGGGAGCGAATAACCGCACCGCGTTTCGCTGGTTTTCGACGCGTGATGCCGCGCCACATCAGCACGCTCCCCATAGTCCGACCTGATTGTTGCGTGCCTCTAGTTCGACAGCGAGCATCTCTCGGGCATGCATTCCATTCGGCGGGATGACCAACAAGCGTGCATAACCGAGTGCAAGAAGTTCGTCATTGAATCGCACGCCATCGACAACAACGAACGCGAGGCGCCTTCCATAGATGTCGTGACTCTCCACGTCATACTCAAGTTGAACGCGCCGTCCAAGCAAACGCGATTCGGTGAACGCACTCGCTTCGGGCCCGAAACACTCGACTGGTCGATCGGGATGATGTGTCTCGGGCGTGTTGACACCAAGTAGGCGAATTGTCTCCGTCTCGCCATGGCCGCGGTCGACCTCGATCGTGTCACCATCGATTACCTGTGTCACCACGAACGTTGCCGACTCACCGCGCGCCGCTTTCCCTAACGCGAAACCCCCTAGCGACACGGCGGCGATCAGCGCCACGACCGTGGCCCGGGAGCGAGCCATGCCTGACTCTACCGCCGATCACCCGAGGCGCAAGCACCCATAAGTAGGGTGAAGCCTCGTCATGATCAACATGGTCCGTAGGATCGCATTACCGCTTGTTTTGGTTCTAGTCACGGCTGCCGTGGTCCTCGTGATCGCCGTGCGCCCCGGCCTGCAAGGCGACGCGGAAGCAGTAGACCGCGCATGGGAACCACTGGCAAAACCACTAGCCGTGCGTTACGAAGCGCTCGCTGGAGTTGCTGAAGCGCTCGATGCCGCTGGCGCATCAGACCGCGACGTAACTCGCCGACTGCGAAGAGTCCTGTCGGACTGGGATCTGCTCGTGGTTACAACGGACTCTCCAACACAAGCGATAACGGCTAACGAGTTAGAAGGTCTGGCCGCCCGTGTAGGTGCGACCGTTGCATCGAGCGAAAAATTCAAGAACGATTCTGCACTCACCGCGGCGATCACTACATTCAATGAAGCGATTCCTACACCCAAACAGGTAGCCACATATAACGGTACCGTCGAGGTCTACGCGGGTTCACGCGATGGCTTCTGGCGCGGAATCGTCGCTTCGCTCGACGACTACCCAGCGCGACCAACTTTGCAGCCATCGACTGCATGAGTAATGAATCGACGATCGATCCGCTGTTAATTTCCGTGTTGGGCGGCGGTCAACTCGGCATGATGCTTGCGGAAGCGGGCGCACCGCTGGGTATGCACTTCCGATTCCTCGATCCTTCCCCGCAAGCTCCAACAGCGACTTTTGGTGAACTGATCGTCGGCACTCTTGGTGACACGGATGCTCTCGTGCGAACAGCCCAAGGATCCGCTGTGGTCACGTACGAGTGGGAAGGGGTTCCCGCAACGGGCGCTGCTTCTCTCGAAAGCGCTGGACACCTTGTGCGGCCCTCAATAAGAGCGCTTGAGGTTTCGCAAGATCGACTTTCGGAAAAGAACTTGTTTCGGAGTCTCGGCATTGGCGTGGCCGAGTTTGCCGCCGTCGACGACCGCTCCGGCCTCGACAACGCCGTCGATGCGATCGGTCTCCCTGCAGTCCTAAAGACGCGCTGCGGTGGCTACGACGGCAAAGGCCAAGTCGTTCTGCAGGATCGCGCGGATGTCGGACCCGCGTGGGAAGCACTCGGTGAAGCGGGGCCACTGATTCTCGAAGCTTGGGTGCCATTCGACCGCGAGTTGTCCATCATCGCTGTGCGCTCCGTCGACGGCGACACGCTGTGCTGGCCACTGGTTACGAACGAACACCGCGATGGCATCTTGCGCACCAGCACCGTGACGGCTGAAGGCGACAACACGACATTGCGCGCGTCCGCTGAGAAATACGTGGGCCGCCTACTCGACGAACTCGATTACGTCGGTGTCCTCGCACTCGAACTCTTTGATGTGGGCGGCCAACTCCTCGCCAATGAAATGGCTCCCCGCGTGCACAACTCGGGCCACTGGACAATCGAAGGTGCAAGCACCAGTCAGTTTGAGAACCACCTGCGAGCGATCGCCGGTTGGCCTCTCGGACCGACGACACTAAAAATGCCATCGGTAATGGTGAACTGCATCGGGAGTCTTCCTGAAGCAGCAGCCATCGGCGCCATAACCGGCGCCCACCTTCACGTCTACGGCAAGTCGCTCCGTCCGGGCCGCAAGGTCGGCCACGTAACTGTCGTAGCGCCCGATACCGCGCAACTCCACGAACGGCTTACTGCACTTCGCGAGGTCCTACCACCCGACATCGGGTGACCTGCCCGCTAAATACCGCTCCCGCTAAATACCGTGCCCGTGCAACAGCCGAAAAAGTGATTGCCTATTTAATCGCGCCCGCTTCACGCAATCCGGCAATTTCATCGGTAGCGAAACCCCAGTCGCCCAACACTTCGTCCGTGTGCTGCCCTGGCCACGCAGGTGGCCCCTGGATAGCGCCGGGCGTTCTGCTAAATCGCGGTGACGGTGCGGGCTGCAGCAAGCCATATTCCTCGACGATCGTCTCTCTCGCAACGATATGGGGATGTACGGCAGCCTCGTCCATCGTCAGCACCGGAGCGAAGCACGCATCGGTGTGCTCCAAAATCTCGCACCACTCATCTCTTGTCTTCGACGCGAACAACGTTGTGAATTTGTCTCGTAATTCTGGCCAAGTAGACGGGTCCATCTGACGTGCCATGTCGACGTCGTCACCGAGACCGGCCTTGGCGTGGAGCTCCGCAAAGAACTGTGGCTCCAATGATCCGAGAGCGATGAACTTTCCATCGGAAGTTTGGTACGTGTCGTAGAACGGCGCTCCCGTGTCGAGAACGTTCGTTCCAAACTCGCCCCAGATGCCGAGCGCGCGGAATCCCCAGATCATCGCCATCAACGTGGCTGCGCCATCAACCATTGCAGCGTCGATGACCTGACCTTGCCCAGTGCGCCCCGACTCGACAAGCGCGCAAGCAACACCAAACGCCATCATCATTCCGCCACCACCAAAATCCCCGACGAGATTGATCGGTGGAGTCGGTTTGGTGCCAGCGCGACCGAAGTGTGCGAGTGCGCCAGCGAGCGCTATGTAATTGATGTCATGGCCCGCCGCTTGCGCATAGGGACCTTCTTGTCCCCAACCCGTCATGCGCCCGTAGACGATGCGGGGGTTGCGAGCGAGACACGCGTCGGGTCCGATACCAAGACGTTCGGCAACTCCGGGACGAAAACCTTCGATCAGCGCATCGGCCTGTTCAACTAGACGCATCACCGTCTCGACGCCTGCCTCGGACTTCAGATCGACTCCGATAGACCTGCGGCCGCGGTTGAGGATCTCCAGGTTCGGTCTATCGAACGAGCCCGTCACGGCCCCCGCACGGTCGACGCGCACGATGTCTGCGCCCATGTCGGCCAACATCATCGCCGCAAATGGTCCTGGACCAATGCCTGCAATTTCAACGACCTTTATTCCCGACAACGGTCCTGACACGGCATGCTCCTCATCTAGTGAACCGCGGGACGATACGCGCCGCCTCGCTCAAACTTCAGATCGGCCCTCAGCAAAGCCTGCGTCAAAACGCGAGACGAAGACCGGGGCGCGGCCATGGGAACGAAACTAGCTTGCCCGTACCCGAAAGAGTCGCGAACGCCGTCTGCAAATCTGCTCCACCGAAGCACACGTTGGTGACCAGCAGATCAGGTAGGGCTACATGTTCGACACGCTCGACACCACCCTCGTTATCGGGAGGGACGACAGTGAGTCCACCATTGATGATCGTTCCAACGACCACGTTGCCAGCCGAGTCGACGGCCAACGAGTCGAGGAATTGCATTTCTGGTAGCCCGACCAACAAGTTCCCACCATGACCGATGGGGCTCGGCTTTCCGACTTTTCCCGAACCTTCAATCGGCCACCAATACACGCGCCCGGTGTACGTCTCGGCTACATACACGCGGTCACCTTCCGGTGAGATCCCAACTCCATTCGGCGACTCAAGCGGGTAAACAACTTCGGTAATTGAAGAACCGTCTGCCGACGCGTAATAAAGGCCGCCATGATCGCGCTCGCGGGCACGGATCTTGCCGTGATCGGTGAACCACATCCCGCCATCCGAATCGAATACCAAATCGTTTGGACCCATTAACGGGTGTCCGTCGCATGCGTCGTACAACACCGTCACTTCTCCGCTGCTCAGATCGACGCGTTCGATACGCCCTCCCGAGTAATCATCGGGTTGGAACGTCCCCGTGACTGTCATACCCATGATCTCGTGGAACTCCCACCCTCCGCTGTTACACACGTACAAAGCACCATCGGGACCAATCGCGATTCCGTTCGGACTCCCTCCAGGCTGCGCGATGACCTCGACGGTCCCATCCGCGTGCACTCTGTCGACTGTTCCGCGTTTCAACTCGACACATAACACTGTGCCATCAGGCATCCATATCGGGCCTTCCGGGAACTCAAGTCCTGACGCAATCTCCGTAACAGTCGTGGTCATGGACACATTCGACCTTGCATTTGCCCCCGGGCGCAAACCTGGGGTCCAATGCGCACATGAAAATTCGCTTAGAGCCATCCGATGAGTACCTGCACCCGCTTGAGACTGCTAGCAACTTCAACGAAAGCATGTACTTCAACGTCTACGACCCGAAAGAACGCTTAGGGGGATTCTTGCGTCTCGGCAACCGAGCCAACGAGGGCTACGCGGAGATGACGACCTGTCTCTACCTGCCCGATGGCCGCGTCGCGTTCATGTTCGGACGCCCCGAGATCGAAAACAACGACGCGTTCGATGCCGGAGGGATGAAGTTCGAGGTCGTCACCCCGTTTGAGAAATTGCACACCACCTACACCGGCAAGGTCGCCCTTCTCGATGACCCGCTGCAGATGGCTAACCCTCGCAAAGCATTCACGGAGAACCCGTGGGTCGATTGTTCCGTAGACCTCAACTATCGGGGCATTGCGCCGATGTGGGGTGGCGAGCCGGTAAACGACGACGGTACGGCGCTCGTTGAAGATTTGTCTGGTGGCTTTGCGCGCGGACACTACGAACAACACGTCGGCGCAACCGGTGTCATACGCGTCGGCGACGAGGAATGGGTTGTAGATGGCTTCGGACTTCGCGACCATTCTTGGGGGCCAAGGTTCTGGCAAGCGCCCTATTGGTATCGATGGTTGACCATGAACTTCGGTGACGACGCTGGATTCGTCATTTCGATCATCACCGCGCCAGATGGCTCGCAGCACATCGGTGGAGTCGCGCTCGAAGACGGCGAATACCGCCACATCCACGCGGCGACAATCGAGACCGAGTGGACGGGTTCCGACATTTATCACCAAAAAATCCGCGCGACCGCGACGGCGGGCGATCGTACTTACGAAATCGAAGGAACCGTCCTCAACTTGATTCCATTGCGCAACCGAAGGACATCACCCGAAGGCGACAAGCTCGTTACGCGCATTTCTGAGGGGATGACAGAGTGGAGTTGGAACGGGAGGACCGGATACGGACTCTCCGAGTACCTAGACCAGATCGTTGATGGCGTACCGGTCGGAGCCTCTGCGTAACAGGATCGCCGTTTAGGCATCGTCGTTGATTGCGACTCCACTCGACATAGTCGCGAACACCCGCGGACCAATGGTGAACCTGGTTAATCGGTCCATGCGCAAACCGGCCGCCTCGATCATCGCTGGAGCGTCACGGGTTAAGTGACAACCTCCACCGATCCGCATTTGCACCGGCTCGACGCGCCGCTGCCATCGAACCACCTTCGGTTCCGGTGATATCCCGTGCTCCAAGAAGTGCAGTGACCCACCGGGACGCAGGACCCTGCGCACCTCAGCGAGCGCCCCTTTCACATCTGGGATTGTGCACAACGTCCAAGTGCTCAGCACGGCATCGACAGACCCGTCCGCTAACGGCAACTTCGCTCCATCGAGCCCAATGAACTCAATCGGAGGCATGGGGTGCGCGGCGGTCCTGGCGCCCGAGCGTTCGCGCGCGAGTGTCGATGGCTCTACAGCCAGCACGCGTTCAACTTCTGGCGGGTACAGCCCGACATTCGAACCTGAGCCGAACCCGAGTTCAACGATTGTGCCGGAGAGGCCGACGAGCGCCGGGAGCCGAACTCGTTCCATCCGCTTGCCACCGCAGGTCAGTTCAACCACTCGCGGCAGCACTCGTTCCTCGTAGAACCCCATCTGCTGCAGACTACGGTGCATCGCCATGCCCCGCATTCGTATCGATGAAGAGCACGTTGCGGCGGCATGCACCCGCCATTTCAGTTCTGACACAACCATCGCGAACCTGCGGCGCCTGTCTGGCGGAGCTTCCCGCGAGACGTGGTCATTCGATGCGATCGGTGCCGACGGAGCGCCACAAGAACTCGTTTTGCGACGAGATCCTGGATCTTCGATTGGTGGCACCGATCGCTCCACCGAGTTTCATCTGCTGCGCGCCGCGCATTCTGCCGGCGTACCTGTACCAGAGGTGCGTTTTTTGCTATCCGAAGCCGATGGCATGGGAGCGGGATTCGTCATGGAACGGATCGCAGGAGAAACAATCCCGCGCAAGATCCTGCGAGATGATCAATACGAACGCGCTCGCGACTTGCTCACATCGCAATGCGGTAAAATCGCTGCACAAATACACGCTATGAGCCTCGACGACTTGCCCGCTCTGCCGGTACAAGATGCGCTCACGCAGATCAATCAATATCGGGCGGTTCTAGACGGATTCGGCGAGCCCCACCCCGCATTCGAACTTGGGTTGCGTTGGCTGGAAGAACGTGCTCCTACAAACGCGAAGGAACCGCAATTGGTCCACGGCGACTTCCGCAACGGCAATTTCATTGTCGGTGAAAACGGAATCAGGTCTGTGCTCGACTGGGAACTCGCTCACCTAGGTGACCCCATCGAAGACCTCGGATGGCTATGCGTGAAGTCATGGCGGTTTGGTAACTCCAATCTCCCGGTAGGCGGGTTTGGAATGGCCAAAGAACTTCTCGACACCTACGCAGCCACATCCGGAACTGAAGTCGATGAAGAACGACTCCGATATTGGGAGGTGTTCGGTACTTTGAAATGGGGCGTGATCTGCGAGTTACAGGGCTTCACTCACCTGAACGGACTCGTTCGGTCTGTAGAACTAGCCGCACTCGGTAGGCGCGTCGCCGAAATGGAATGGGACCTATTGGAGTTGTTAGATGCCTGATCCAGAGACTCTTCACGACCGACCATCAGCTGCCGAATTGGTGATCGCAGTACGCGAGTACCTCGAACAAGATGTCATGCCCTCCACAGAAGGACGGGTGGCATTTCACGCTCGCGTGGCTGCCAACGTACTCCGAATGGTCGAACGAGAACTCACCCTCGCCGCGACTCAGACCGCACAAGAGAGCGAACGACTCGTCCAACTATTGGGGCACGAAGGAACCATTCGTGAGTTAACCATCGAACTCGCAAAAGCCATACGCGCGGGCGATTGGGACACACGACAAGCTGATGTGCATAAATGCGTCCGCGCGACGGTGCGCGCAAAACTGGAAGTTGCGAATCCCGAATACCTCCTTGCAGGGGACGAACAATGAGAATCGCTACCTGGAATGTGAACTCCCTGAAGGCACGACTGCCGCGCGTAGAGGAGTGGATCGCATACGCCCAACCCGACGTGTTGTGCATACAAGAGACGAAGCTCGCGGACAAAGCATTCCCCGCAATGGCCTTCTCGGCCCTCGGTTATGAGAGCGCTCACCACGGACAGGGACAGTGGAACGGAGTCGCAATCCTGTCGCGCGTTGGCATAGAAGACGTGACCTCCGGATTCGGCGATGCGTTTATCGACCCATACGAGGGTGATGCGCGCGTAATTTCGGCCACGTGCAACGGTGTCCGCGTTGTAAGCGTTTACGTTCCGAACGGACGTGAAGTGCCGAGCGAATTTTATGACCGCAAACTGGCATGGTTCGATCGCCTGAGTGAGTGGATCGCGGCAACCTGCACTCCATCTGACCAGTTGGTAATCCTCGGAGACTTCAACGTCGCTCCCGAGGATCGAGATGTCTGGTCCATGGACTCTTTCGAAGGCAGCACGCATGTGACGACTCCCGAACGTGCGGCGATTACCAGGTTGAAGGAGTGGGGGCTGGAAGATGCTTTTCGTCGTATCTATCCGGACATTGACCACCTCTACAGTTATTGGGACTACCGCCGCGGCGACTTTCACCAGGGCCGCGGCATGCGCATCGACCTCGTCCTTGCAACCGCATCAGTCGCGAATCACGTGACCTGGGCGCTCGTAGATCGCAATGCGCGCAAGGGAACTCAACCGAGCGATCACGCTCCAGTGATCGTCGACATAAATCTCTAACCGATCAGGTGAACTCGAGCGCCCTAAGTGCCAAAGCAGGGACGCCGGCTTCCAGCAAAGCGAACATCGCATCGTCGCTTGTTCCAGCCTTGAACCGTGAGTATGAACCCTCCATGACACATGCCAACTTGAAGAGCCCGAGCACGCAGTAAAAGTCGATGTGCGTCAAATCGCGACCGGTAACCATCGCGTATCGCTGCGCGAGATCTTGGCGCGTCGGTACCGGATCATGTCCAAGCAATGCAAGATTTGCGCCACCGAATAGCGACACAGTCTCTCCAGGGTCAAGCCAGAGCCCAAGCAACCACCCGAGATCAACGAGTGGATCTCCGATCGTTGCCTGTTCCCAATCGAGAACGGCGAGCGGCCCCACGGGCAAGCCGTGCGCGAACATCACATTGTCGAGTTTGTAGTCGCCGTGAATAAGAGTTGGTTCTTGCATAGCTGGGGTATGCGCGGCAAGCCATGCGGCAGCTTCTTCGACTTCAGGAATTGAACGCGTCTTGTAGCGCTCCAATTGCCCGAGCCAACGCGGAACTTGGCGGTCCAGATATCCGTCGGGACGACCGAACCCGTCGAGTCCACCGATCTTCCAGTCGAAGTCGTGTATCCCTGCAAGAAGGTCGATCAGTGCGTTGGCCAGTTCCGTGCCCGAGGTTGCGTCGTGTGCCATTTCTGGTGGCAACGCCTCGCGCACGACAACACCATCGAGTTTGTCCATCAGATAGAAAGGCGCGCCAAGAACTTCCGCGTCCGTACAGAGCGCAATTGGCGCGGGTACCGGAACACGTGACCCGCGTTCGACAAGCGCGGTAAGTACGCGATATTCGCGTGCCATGTCATGAGCCGTCGGCGACAACGGCGTGCGGGGCGGTCGCCGCAGGACGAACTGCAAACCGGCGCGTTCAACCAGAAACACCTCGTTTGAATGCCCCGTCGTGATCCTCTCGACGACCAGTGTTCCGCCGACGGCGATTCCGGAGGAATCGAGCCACGCAGCAAGTCTTTCGGGATCAACGAGCACTGAACTGGGCACCGACAACGACCCTACCCCCATCTGGCAGAATGTAACGGTGCGTACCCTTCCTGCCGCCGTCATTCTGCTTGCCCTACTGGTGACGGGTTGTTCGGGCCGACAAGGGGCATCTACCCCGTCGACTTCCACAACGGCAGGGCGAACAGCGGACACTCCGAAAGAAATGGCCACGATCGTCTATGAGAACTGGAAGTCCGGGGACCAAGCAGCACTTCTGTCCACCGCAACGCCGTTTACCGCTGCCAGGCTCGCAGCGGTACCGACGTACGAAGCCGAAGCCATGAAATTGCACGGCTGCTATTCGGAGGGTAATCGCACATACGTGTGTACCTGGGTAGACCCTTTCAGATGGTCGATGCTGGCGATCCGAGTGGTTATGGGCCCCGGCAAGCCAGAGTCCACCGACGCGACCTTCACGCCTCCACCAACCACAACGACCACGACGACACCGACCGCGTCGTCGACATCTACAACGTCGACTACCCCACCAACCACACTCGCGTCTTAGCGCGAAGGAAACAGCCTTCTACTGCCAAGCGTGGGCACCAGGTGATCTAACCGCAGTTAGTTCTCGCCTAACTGCGGTTCTTTAGGGCTTCAATCAACGCAGGAACGACCTTGTGCACATCGCCAACGATGCCGATGTCTGCAATCGAGAAGATGGGCGCCTCGCCGTCTTTGTTCACGGCGATGATGTTGTCTGAACCCTTCATGCCGACCATATGTTGCGTTGCACCGGAAATACCGAGAGCGATGTACACCTTCGGCTTCACTGTCTTGCCGGTCTGTCCGACCTGCTTGGAATAGGGAACCCATCCAGCATCAACGATTGCCCGCGATGCGCCGGACGCCCCGTTGAGCAAGTTGGCGAGTTCCTCAACCAAAGGCTTGTAATTCTCCTCGGCGCCGATTCCGCGGCCGCCAGAGACAACAACAGCGGCCTCTTCCAACTTCGGCCCCTCGCGCTCTTCAACGTGACGCTCAAGAACCTTCGCTTCGCCAGCGCGACCAGTCTCTACCGATCCAACTGCAACCACCTCGGCCGCACCCGCACCGCCCGGCTCAGCAACGAAAGACTTCGGACGTATTCCTGCCAGAAACGGCTTCGGGCCATCGAACACGGTGGCCACGAGCGTATTACCGCCGAAGATCGCGGCGTTCACGGTCACCGCATCGCCATCAACACCCAGGCCGACACCGTTAGTCAACACAGTGCGATTGCATCGCGCGCTCACTATTGCCATCGCGTCGCGACCGTCGCCCGACTGCACAAACATGATCAAGTCTGGCTGTTCTGCCTCAACAAGACCAGCAATTGCGGCGCCACCAGTAATGCCCGTCAACCCGTCACCAGCATCTACTGCGAACACCTTCGCAACGCCGTGTGCGCCGAGCTGCGGAGCGATTACATCGGCATCCGATCCGACGTACAAGCACTCGACGGTTCCGAACTCGCGAGCCTTCGTACAGCACTCGAGTGTGGCCGTTGTCGGCTTGTCGCCCTCTGACTCTGCAAATACCCAGATCTTCATCAGATCACCTTCAGCTCATCGAGAAACGCAACAATCTTTTCGAAACCAGTGCCGTCGTCGTCGAACTTTTCACCGGCTTCGCGTGCAGGAGCGGCTTCGACCGACACGATTTTCTGGTGAGCGGTCAGATCATCACCGGACAATCCGAGATCCGCTGCGGTCACCTCGTCAACAGGCTTGCCCTTCGCGGCCATGATTCCCTTGAACGATGGATACCGAGGCTCAACAACACCGGCCGTCACGCTCACCACGGCAGGAAGCGGTGCTTCGACATCGTCATAGCCAGCTTCGGTTTGACGTTGGATCTTTACTTTGCCGTCGCTGATCTCGACGTGTTTGGCGAACGTAAGCGCTGGCCAATCGAGCAATGCGGCGACCTGCGCCGGAACCGTCCCCGTATAACCATCGGTTGCCTCCGTAGCGGCGAGGACTAAGTCGACTCCGCCTACACGCTCCACGCTCTTGGCAATTACCTTGGCCGTTGTCAACGCATCGGCTCCGTGCAACGCATCATCAGAAACGAGCACCGCCTTTGCTGCACCCATCGCAAGTGCGGTGCGCAATCCAGAGACTTCCTTGTTGGGGGCCATCGAGATCAGCGTGACCTCTCCCCCACCGGCCGCCTCAACTAGCTGCAGCGCCATCTCGACGCCGTAACTGTCGGACTCGTCGAGAATGAGTTTGCCCTCGCGCTTGAGCGTGTGATCGGCATTCAACTCGCCCGGAACGGCCGGGTCGGGAATCTGCTTGACGCAGACAACGACGTTCATCTTCGTAGGTCTCCCAATTCGTAGGGGCACGCCAGAGAACCGGCGCGTCACAGAGATTTCGGGCGAGATTCTGGCCGTTCGGGACCTGAAATGTCGAAGCGAGGAACCAGATCTAGGTCACATCGCGCCGATGGAATACCGCCAACGAAACGGCGACGAAGACCGCCACGTAAGCGGTCAACCTCACCACGCTTGCTCCGGGGCTTACAGCAATCGTCACCGAAGGACTCTCAATCATCAGGTGATTCCACTCCAAGACCGAGGCAATATTGACGAAAAGCGTCCATCTAACCCACTGTGGCTTGAGCCCCAACACGATGCCCTCGACCAAGATCCAGTAACCGACCCACACGCCCAACGCTGCCGCCGTATTTCGCCCAAGAGTTGCTATGGCGGCGCTGATGACAGCGAACACGGCCGCCAAAACCGCACCTCTAGCGAGCACCAGACCTAAATCGCGCCAGAAGACTCCACTGGCGCCGTCCGGATTGCCGCTGACTACCGATCCAATGGTCCACGCCGCGCAAAAGACGACGTGAACAATCAAATAGAAGGAAGCCGCCACCAAGGCAACAGCAATGAGGCGGGCCGCGAGTAACCGCACTCTTCGCGGCTCCCACCCGAGCACCGTTGTCACGGTCCCTGCCCGGTACTCCGCACCGATTGCACTCGCACCGATTACGGCAACGATCAAGAACGACAACGAGGTCACAGCAATTACTGCGTTGTCCTGCGCGTTCCCACTCGTCTCCGCTTGAGCCTCGGTGAGCCATAGCGATGTAGTCCGCATCACGAACGAACCGTCTGACTGAATTTTCTGGCTGTTGAGGGCGGTCAGCACAACAACGAAAAATATGAGCGCGATGGCCGCGATCGCGCAGACGCGAACCAAGCGGCGCGCAGTGAGGCGACGCCACTCGACGCGAACGAGGCCGATCATGAGCCTTCAACCGTTCTGCCCTCGGTGAGCTCGACGAACACAGTCTCGAGGTCCACTTCATCTGCACGTAATTCGCTGAGAAACAATCCACCGCTGGCGAGCACCTCTGTTACGCGCGCAGCCTCGTCGGCACCCAGTTGGACGCGCACGATCTCGCCATCGTGGCTAGCCGCGATGCCTGCCTGCGCCAATATCTCAACGGCGCGATCCGGTTTGCTCACTCGAACTACCAATCCGGCGGTATGACCCAGAGCTAGAACCTCAGCGACGGACCCTTCTGTAATGAGTGCACCGCGGGCCAAGATCGCCACGCGATCGCACATCAGCTGCACTTCACTCAAGAGGTGGCTCGAAACAAAAACCGTGCGGCCCTCTGCGCCCAACGACCTGATGAGTTCGCGAAACTCGCGGATACCACCTGGGTCCAGGCCATTCACAGGTTCATCAAGAATCAAAAGTTCCGGGTCCTTGAGCAGAGCGGCTGCCAGTCCCAGGCGTTGTCGCATGCCGAGCGAATATGTGCGTACGCGATCTTCACCGCGGCTCTCCAGTCCAACGCGCTCAAGGGCGGCTGCAACCGCCCGTGGACCAATGCCGTCTATGGCACCGAGAAGTTCCAGATTGCGTCTCCCTGAGAACGCTGGGAAAAGTGCCGGGGTCTCGACAATCGAGCCGATACGGGAGATCACCGTAGAGAGGTCACGACCAACCTCGGCACCCAAAACAGAGATCCGCCCAGAAGTTGGCCTGGCCAGCCCGAGCAAACACCTGATGGTCGTTGTCTTTCCCGAACCGTTAGGTCCCAAGAAGCCATAGACGCCGCCATCCGGAACCGACAAGTTCAATCCAGCGACAGCGTGCGTGACCGCACGGCGTCGCCTGTATTGCTTCGTCAGTCCCTCGATCTCGATGACAGGCATCGCCCGGAAACGTTAGTGCTGATAGTTATCGGTCGCTTGCGTTTGCATCGACGGGCAACCGACCGAGATACTGCCTCCATGGCCATTGACTTTTCCCTTTCACCTGAACTCGAAGCGATCCGCACGAAAACGCGCGATTTCATCGAGACCATCGTCAAACCCATCGAAGATGCGATGGATGAAAGCGATCGCAAGCAACTCATCGACGGCATCATCAAGATGCGCACAGAGGCACAGCGCCAAGGCGTGTGGCTGCCGCACATGCCAGAGGAGTGGGGCGGTATGGGGCTCGGGCATGTCGAGCTAGCGATGGTGCAAGCCGAGGCGGCCAAGGCGCGCTTCGGACCTTTCGCGATCAACGCGCAAGCGCCCGACGAAGGCAACATGCACACGCTTCTTCATTGGGCAACCGAGGAGCAGAAGCAGAAGTACCTGAAACCGTTGTGCGAGGGCACTGCGCGTTCTTGTTTCGCCATGACCGAGCCAGAGGTGGCGGGCTCGGACCCAACTCTCATCCGCACCAACGCGTACCAAGACGGCGACGAGTGGGTAATCAATGGGCACAAGTGGTTCATCAGCCAGGCTCGCAGTTCAAGTTTTGCGATCCTCCTATGTCGTACTGAAGACCAGCCCGAGATCAAACAGGCGGCCAATAGCGCTTTCATAATTGACCTACCGAGCGACGGTTGGAACGATGTGCGTGAAATCGAAACGATGCACGGCGGCACAGGTCACTCCGAGATTGTGATCACCGATCTACGCGTCCACGACCGCCAGATGCTCGGTGGCCGCGGACAAGGTCACCTGCTCGGCCAGTACCGGCTAGGCCCAGCCCGTCTCGCGCATTGCATGCGATGGATCTCGCAGGCTGAATTGGCGCTCGACATGATGGTCGACCGCTCTCTCAACCGTTACTCACATGGATCGCTGCTCGCGGAGAAGCAAGGCATCCAGTGGATGATCGCGGACTCCGCAATCGAGTTGTATCAAGCCAAGCTCATGGTCCTGCACGCCGCGTACAAGATTGACCGCAAGGAAGATTTCAAGTCAGAGGTCTCGATGACCAAGCACTTCGTAGCCAATGCGTTGAACCGCATCATCGACCGCTCGATTCAGGTGCATGGTGCACTCGGATACTCGACTGACACTCCCCTGGCCCACATGTTCCAACACGCCCGTTGGGCACGCTTCGCCGATGGCGCTGACGAGATCCACATGATGCGCACGGCGGAACGCACGATTGCGGCCTACAAGGACAGCGGGAGCACACAGGCCGCAACCGGTGGGCTGCCGATCTAACCATCGGGGTTCCTGGGACTTTCGTCACAAGGATTAGGCGAGTTGATCGCGGCTCCGACTCTGCGAGCCTCTTCCTCTCTAGACTTACGCACATGGCAACCGCTTTCTGGCCAACTGCAGAACACTGGTCAGTCGAGATCCCTCTCGACACGCCGCACCCACGCGTAGCCGCTCTCGCAGGGCACGGTTGGTTGCAACTGTCCAACGCGCCATTCGAAGTGCCGGACTCAGAGTTCCTGTCACTTGAGTACATGGACTGGAAAAGCGGCGGAGACACCAACTTCGCTCCAATCGCGACGGCTGATGGAGAACTCGATTGTCGCGGATTCTGGAACGACGGCGACGAGCGCCCAGACAAGGACGCTCGCTTCACGACCAATGCAGATAAGTGCCCAACGCTTCGTACGTACGTCGAAAGCATCGGCGCCAACTTCGGGCGCGTCCGTATAATCAAATTGGAACCGCAAGACCATGAGACGGCGATGCGATCGTTCCATCGCGACGACAACAACCGCTTCAATCCTCCCGATCAAGGATGGGTGGTGCGTTCATGGTTTGAACTAACGGACAACCCGGACAGTTACATGTTGCTCATGGAGTCCGGACCTGATGGATTGCCAGACCCAACTACTGAGTCGCGTATCCCTCTCGGCAAAGGCGCTCGGGTGGTCGTAGACACCCAGCGCCTCTGGCATGTAGTTGTGCACCCAGGCTCCGCACCGCGGTACGCACTCATTACAAGTTTTGAAAGTGGCCCGAATCTCACGAGATGGATCGAGTCTCAACGCCATTGAATTTGCGATTCGGCACCTTCATGGCTCCATTCCACCCTGTAGGACAAAACCCAACGCTCGCGTTAGAGCGTGACCTGGACCTGATTGTCCATCTCGACAAGCTCGGCTTCGATGAGGCCTGGGTCGGTGAACACCATTCCGGTGGTTACGAGATGATCGCTTCACCTGAGGTGTTTATTGGTGTGGCCGCCGAACGTACCAAACGAATCAAACTTGGTACGGGCGTCAGTTCGCTTCCCTACCACCACCCCCTTCTACTGGCCGACCGCATGGTCCTTCTCGACCACCTCACGCGCGGTCGCACAATGCTCGGCATCGGCCCCGGACAACTCACCTCCGATGCCCACATGCTCGGTATCCCGGCAGACCTACAGCGGCCGCGCATGGAAGAAGCGCTCGACGTGATCATGGCGTTGCTCCGCGGCGAGACCGTCACCTACGAGTGTGACTGGTTCACCGTCAACGAAGCGCGCTTGCAACTTCTTCCCTACTCGGATCCCTGCTTCGACATCGCGATAGCGGCATCCTTTTCTCCCACCGGCGCGCGCGGCGCCGGCAAGCACGGAATCGGGATGCTCTCTGTGGCTGCAACGGCAAAACAAGGCATGGACCTGCTATCTCATCATTGGAATATGTGGGAAGAAATCGCGCTGCAGCATGGGAACGTCGCCAACCGCGACAAGTGGCGATTGGTTGGGCCGATGCACATTGCCGAAACCCGCGAACAAGCCGAAGCAGACATCCAGTACGGCATCGAAGAGTTCTCCCGATACTTCACCCACGTGCTTCCTGGTGGTCCCGTGCAAGGAAACACAATCGACGAAATCCTTGAAAACAATCGTGCTCAAAACTTCGCAGTAATCGGAACGCCTGACGATGCCATTGCCAAGATCGAAGAACTCGTCGAGGCGAGCGGCGGAGGATTTGGCGCTTTCCTACTCTTCGACCACGACTGGGCGAACCCAGTCGCAAAGTCGCGCTCATACGAATTGTTTGCTCAGTACGTGATGCCGCACTTCCAGGGATCGCTTGAATCTTTGAACGCTTCGTACAACTGGCTTGTCAACAGCGAAGGCGAGTGGGTAAACCGTGCAGCGGGAGCAATCGCGAAGGCGATCGAGCACCACGAAGCCGAGAAACAACTCGGCACGTAAGTGGCGGCCGCGACAAGTCGCTTCGTGTCCCCGTCGGGAGTGTCCCTGGTGGTGCATTCCTGGGGAGGAAGCGGATCTCCAGTGCTCCTCGCTCATCCAACCGGCTTTCACGGCATGGTGTGGGCGCCGGTAGCCGAACGCTTGGTGAACGCCGGCAACTCGGTCTGGTCGTTCGACTTCCGTGGCCACGGCGACAGTGACCCCTCGCCGGATGCGACATATGCGTGGGCAGAGTATGCAACTGACGCGCGCGCCGTCACGGAACACCTAGAACTCGTTGGCGACCCTCATCTAGTTGCGGTCGGACATTCAAAGGGCGGAGCAGCGTTGCTACTTGGAGAGGCCGATGCCCCGGGCACTTACTCGCGCATCTGGGCTTACGAGCCGATCATCTTCCCCACTGACGTGACGCAAGCGCCGAACCACGACAATCCGCTCTCAGCCGGAGCACGAAGGCGACGCGCCGTCTGGCCATCGCGTGAAGAGGCGCTTGCGTCCTATTCATTTCGTCCGCCGCTCGATGTGTTCAGCAACGATGCACTGCGCGCGTATGTCGAATACGGCTTTCATGATCTACCGGATGGCAACGTCACGCTGAAATGCGACCCGGAACACGAAGCAACAATGTACGCGATGGGAGCCGCTAACGGTATTTACCCACGCCTTGGCGAGATTCATTGCCCAGTGCTCGTCGCATGCGGTGAACTTACCGATGCAATTGTGCCCTCACTTGCACACAAGATCGCTGACCGTATCGCGCAGTCGTCAATCGAAATCTGGGACGAGAGAGGTCACTTCGGCCCCCTTCAAGATCCCGACAGAGCAGTCGAGTCGATCGTACGATTCGCTACCGCCTGACCGTTCTCGACTCTACGTTTTAAAGCCTTCGAGGACCTTTGCCCATCTATCGGGATCGCTTTGATATGGCGCATAGAAAGACACTCGGTCCACGAGGTCGCCATAACGCGCCGTGAGAAGTTTCGGTATGTCTTCCGGCTCACCGATCACTGAGAAGGTCTCAAGCATCTCGTCATCAATCAAGTCGCCCATCTCGACCCACTTGCCGGCCTTCGACATTGTGTTCAGTTCTGGCTGCAGGCCTCCCCACCCATGCAATTCGAGCACTCCGCGATATGCAGGGGTAGAACCGTAGAACGCAATCTGTTGCTTTGTACCAGCGCGGGCGCGTTCCATCTCTTGTTCCGTGGTTCCGGTTACCACGAAGAGCGGGCCAGAAAGCTCGAAGTCGGAACGCGCTTTCCCGGCCTTTTCCCAGCCACGTTCGAGCGCGGGCATCGTGACCTCGCGCACGTAGCGCTCCGTGGTGAACCCGTGCAAGATGATTCCGTCTGCGACTTCTCCCGCCACCTCGGTCATCTTTTCTCCAACGGCCGCAAGGAAGACCTTCGGCGGACCGTAGGCATTTGCTCCAGGGTTGAAGAACGGCGTCATGAGAGTGTGCCGATAGAACTCGCCCTCGAAACGCAATTCCGTACCCTCGCCCCAACAAGACCAAATGGCGCGCATCGCCAAAATCATTTCGCGCATTCGTGCCGCAGGGCGCGACCAAGGCATCGAGAAGCGCTTCTCGATATGAGCTTTGATCTGGCTACCCAATCCGAGGTTGAAACGCCCGTGACTGAACTCGTTTAGATCCCATGCCGTGTTCGCGAGCGTCATAGGAGATCGCGCGAACGCCACGGCAATTCCGGTGCCAAGTTCAAGCTGCGAAGTGTGTTCTGCGGCAATCAGAAGGGGGAGGAAGGGGTCATGACTCGTCTCGGCTGACCAAACACCTGAGAATCCAATGCTCTCCAATTCCCGAACTGAGGTTGCGATCGCTTCTGCCGAAACGCCGCCTATGCCACCGTCTACCTTCATCGCTTCCTCCATTTTCTTAGTAGCCGGTTTTTCAATGGCCGGACGCTAGCCCAAGGACCGATTATGCGACCACGGAGCCTTCGGAACTGATCGGGCCGCGCCTTTGGCACCGATCACGCCGCACGTTGTCGCACCCCTCCCGTAGTCTCTACGCCATGCTCAAAATGCCCAACGGATTGTCTCCGAGTTCGTGCTCCACGTTCAAGAATTGTCCGCTTTCTTACAAGTTCTCGTACCTGATGAAAATACCGCAGGAGCCGTCGGCCGCTGCCAGCAAGGGGACGCTCGTGCATGCAGCCCTAGAACTACTCATGCAGCGCGAGCCAGACCATCGCACGTTGCAAAACGCGCTCTCCGATCTCGATACAGCGCGCAAGAAACTCGAGAGCGATCCTGATTTCACAGGCCTCGATCTAACCGCCACCGAATGGGACAAGTTCCATGCTGATGCGGCAGCCCTCGTGCATAAGTACTTCGAACTAGAAGACCCCAAGACCATTCGCCCCGTTGGTCTCGAGATGCGAGTCAATGCTCAGATCGGCAAGGTCCGTTTGCGCGGCATCATCGACCGCCTCGAACTCGACGACAACGACGACCTTGTCATTACTGACTACAAAACAGGCAGGGCCCCGCCTGCGCGTTTTGCAGAGAAGCGCATGGATGGAGTCCATATTTACGCCGCGTTAGTTGAGGCCGAGCAAGGCAAACGACCAGTGCGCGCGCAATTGCTCTTCCTCGCGGACCCAGTCGCGGTTGTTACGAATATCTCCCAACAGACGATCACGCGTGTTGAACGCTCAACGAATGCCGTGTGGTCGGCTATTCAGACCGCAACGGAGAGGGACGACTTCCGACCCTCCACGAGCAAACTCTGCGACTACTGCAGCTATCAGGCGTATTGCCCCGAATTCGGAGGCAACCCAGAAGCGGCGCTTGCGTTACTGAATCCGCCTGTGGCCGGTGCCGCAACGCCCACACTCGCAACTCCGAGCTAAGCCTCGTAACCTGCGGTCGATGCCGGCCGTTCCTAGCCCAGAAGAAATTTCTGCCGTCGCAGCCTTCGACCGCGCCGTGGAGCAGGCACTCGAACGCGTTCGCGGTCCCGCGCTCGACAAGTTCATGTACACGTTGTCGAGCCTCGCCGACCACAGCCTCCTGTGGTTCGCGATCGGTGGCGCAAGGGCACTGCGAAGAACCGATCCGGGTTTCGCGGTGAAGTTCGGGGTAGCTATCGGCGCAGAGTCCGCAATAACAAATGGTGGCATCAAGTCGCTGTTCCGACGAGTGCGACCGGAACCCGAGATCGCAGAAGGACCCCTGCCGTACGGGATGCGGAGACCGATCACATCTTCGTTCCCGTCCGGGCACGCCACGGCCGCGTTCGTGGCAGCCGTCATCTTGAGCAAGACCGGACGGGGTGGACCCGGTTGGTACCTACTCGCTGCCCTAGTTGCCAGCAGCAGGGTCTATGTACGCATGCATCACGCATCGGATGTGGTGGCCGGAGCCGCCATTGGCGTTGTCATGGGCAAACTCGCCGCCCGTTGGTTCTAGGATCGCGACATGCGCGAGATCACGGTCACGTTCGATTATCGGTGCCCGTTCGCTCGCAACGGACACGAGGCCGCCATCGCTGCACTGCGCGCAGGGGCTGACCTCGACGTGCGCTTCCTCCCTTTCTCGCTGGACCAGAACCATCTCGAAGAAGGCGAGCCACCAATCTGGACACGCGAGCCAAGCGAGTGGGGCACTGGAGCACTGGCGCTCCTTTACGGAATAGCGATTCGCGACGCGTTCCCCGAAAGTTTTTTGGACGCGCACATCGCACTGTTCGCAGCGCGCCATGACCAAGCGCGGCAGTTGAACGACGAAAACGTGCTCGTCGAAGTAATCAATTCCGTCGGGATCGATGCCGCAGCCGTTCAGGAAGAGGTTGCAAGCGGACGACCACTCAAGGTTCTTGCAGAGGAGCACACCGAAGCGGTCGAAAGATGGAACGTATTTGGCGTTCCCACCTTCATCGAAGGCGAGGAAGCGGTATTTATTCGTTTCATGGAGCGAGGTCGAGCCGACGATCTGCTGCGCGCGCTCGACATGCTCAGCTGGGATCGGCTGAACGAGTTCAAGCGCACCCGAATCGCACGGTAGACGGGCCCATGTCGGAGCGTATGTCGCCATCCGAGGCGGTCATGTGGGCCGTCGAAAAAGATCCGGCGTTGCGTTCCGACGTCTGCAACCTAAGTTTGCTCGACGGCGAACCCGACCTAACGCGCCTCAAGGCGAAGATCGGCGAAGCGCTGATCGCCATCCCTCGCCTTTCTCACCGTGTCGTGTCACCTCCGATTCGGATTGCTCCCCCTGAGTGGCGACCGGACCCAACTTTTGAAATCGACTACCACCTTCGCTCCGCGACGCTTCCGGGACCAGGTTCGATGCGCCAACTGCTGGATCTCGCCGCAACATTGTGCGCAACTCCATTCGATCGTTCACGGCCCCTGTGGGAATTCACGATCATTCGGGGTTTAGCCGGCGGACGCTCTGCGCTACTCCAGAAACTGCATCACACCATCACGGACGGCGTAGGTGGTATGCGCCTGTCGATGAGTCTCGTCGATTCTGAGCGGGATCCCGACTACGGAATGCATTCGTTGCTGCGCGACGCCGTTGCAGAACACCCAGTTGAGCATGATCCAGTAAACCGCGATTCACCGATCGATGTCCTTCGTGATGCACTCACATTCGCATCACGCGAAAGCATCGAGATCGCATGGCGAACGGCTACGGGCCTCGTACAAGGAGCCGCTCACCCAACAAAGACTGCGCGAGTACTCCAATCTCTGCGCCGCCAAGTACTCGTAACCGACCGCGCTCGGTCGCCACTCATGGCGCAGCATTGCCTGACACGGCGCTTCGATATTTGCGAAGTTCCGCTAGACCAAACGATCGCCGTCGCACACGCGCTCGGTGGAAGTTTGAACGATGCATTCGTAACAGGAGTCGCCGGCGGGCTCGGGCTCTACCACGAACGCATGGGCGTGCCGGTCGATGAGCTGCGGATGGCAATGCCTGTCTCGACGCGCTCCTCAGGAGATGAAGCTGCTAACCGTTTCGCCCCTAGCCGCCTACTGGTACCAGTAGGTCCCAAGGATCCTGCCGCGCGGTTTTCACAAATACGACAGCGGCTCGGAGATGTGCGGATCGAGCCGGCACTCGCAGCGGTAGATTCATTAGCCGGACTAACGGCCGTCCTCCCAACTTCGGTTCTCGTGGCGCTCACGCGTACCCAAACACGCACGATCGACTTCGCTACATCGAACATCCGCGGGAGCCGAGAACCTCTCTTCATCGGCGGGACCCGGATAGACGCGACATTTCCGATGGGACCGAGAGCGGGCTGCGCGCTCAATGTCACTCTCATCTCCTACGGCGGAACCCTCTGCATGGGCGTTCACTCGGATCCAGCCGCTATCACTGATCCCGATGCACTCGTCGAGTACATCAAAGAATCATTCGATTCTCTGCTCGCCCTCGGCGCGTAAGGCGAGCAGCGCTTCAACCGCGCCACAAGCCGGCGCTGAGTTGATCCCCAAGCCCTCAGCGCTAGCCTCGGCGAAATGCGAGCAGTAGTTGTCGATTCGGGCCAGATCCAAATCGATGAGCGCCCAAGACCGTCGCCCAGTCACGGCGAAGTGCTCGTCCGCGTTCGGGCCGCCGGACTGAACCGCGCAGACCTTCTGCAGCGAAGCGGCCTGTATCCCCCGCCCCCTGGAATCGCCCCGGATATTCCTGGTCTCGAGTTCTCAGGCATCGTAGAAGAGTTGGGTCAAGGAGTCGATCATCCCGCAATCGGAACCTCGGTCATGGGAATCGTTGCTGGCGGGGCTCAGGCCGAGTTCGTTGCCGTGCACGCGACCCATTGCGCAGCGATACCGAGCGGTCTCGATGTTGTGACCGCGGGTGGGATCCCAGAAGCATTCTTCACCGCGCATGATGCAATGCGCACACAAGCCCTACTAGTACCGGGCGAGCGCGTACTTGTGCACGCCGCCGGTTCCGGAGTCGGTACAGCAGTCATACAAATCGCCGTATCCCTCGGATGTCCCGTTACCGGCACAGCGCGAACTGAATCAAAGTTGGAACGTGCACGCGCGCTTGGCCTTCAACACGGCGTAGTGGCAACCGACGGTATCGAAATGCAGGCGTTAGCTGACCTCATAACAAGCGGAGGTGCTCCAGATGTGGTGATCGATCTCGTTGGAGGTGCGTACGTAACCGCGGACGTGATCGCTTCGGCTCCACTTGGTCGAATCGTTGTGGTCGGCACGCTCGCTGGCGGTAGCGCGAAGATTCCCCTGCTCGCAATGATGGGTAAGCGTTTGCGCATGATGGGAACGATGTTGCGCACCCGCTCTATTGAGGAAAAGGCGAGTGTCACGTCGCGTTTCATGAACGAGGTCGGGCCATTTCTGACCGATCGATCTATTTCGCCTGCGATCGAAAATGTCTTTGACTTCCAAGACGCCGCTACCGGCTACGACCTACTCGCTTCAAATACAACATTCGGAAAGTTGATTTTGAGTGTTTCTTGATGCGAGCGGTACCATCCAGGCTTTCCCTTCCGGAGGACCCCATGAGCAAAATCGCCGATACCGACGTCGTAATCGTTGAGGCCGTCAGATCCCCGTTGGGTAAACGCAACGGTGGGCTCTCCACCATGCATCCAGCAGATCTGTTGGGGGCCGTGCAACTAGCCGCTATCGAGCGTTCGGGAATCAATCCCACCGACATTGGACAAGTTGTCGGCGGTTGCGTGGGACAAGTTGGACCACAGACATTCAACATTGCCCGGACCGCATGGCTATCCGCAGGACTTCCCTTCGAAGTTGCAGCAACAACGGTCGATGCGCAGTGTGGATCGGCACAGCAAGCAACAAACCTCGCTGCCGCATTGGTGAAGGCGGGCGTTATCGACGCAGCATTGTCCTGCGGCGTCGAGTTGATGAGCAAGGTTCCGCTCGGTGCGACGATGGTAAAGGACATGGACCGGCCTTTGCCTCGTTCCTACTTCCCCCAATACGAGCCCACGTCACAATTCGAAGGCGCTGAACGGATCGCTGACTCCTGGGGTATTACGCGCGCCGAATGTGATGCATTCGGGCTTGCGTCTCAGAACCACGCTCGACGCGCATGGAGTGAAGGCCGATTCGAACGCGAGGTAGTCGAGGTCGAAGCGCCAGATCTAGGTGACGACGGCAAGCCGACTGGTTCCACCCATCGAGTCGCAATAGACGAAGGCCTTCGCGAAACGTCCCTCGAAGCCTTGTCTGCGCTCAAGGCAATTGCGCGAGAAGATGGCGTTCACACGGCTGGCACCTCAAGTCAGATCAGCGACGGCGCAGCAGCCGTACTTCTGATGACCTTTGAGAAGGCCAACCAACTTGGCCTCACCCCGCGTGCACGTCTCGTCGATCAGTGCCTAGTGGGTACAGACCCGGTACTGATGCTCACCGGCCCAATCGACGCGACAAACCGACTCCTCGATCGCAACAATCTTTCCATGCAGGACATAGACACCATCGAGATCAACGAGGCCTTCGCTTCTGTTGTTCTGGCGTGGGAACGCGAACTGAAACCAGACATGGAACGCGTCAATCCCAACGGCGGAGCAATCGCGATTGGGCACCCAGTGGGAGCGACTGGCGCTCGTCTCATCACCACGGCATTGCATGAGTTAGAACGCATCGACGGAACTTTCGGGCTCGTGACCATGTGTTGCGGCGGCGGTCTAGGCACCGGCACGCTCATCGAGCGCATCTGATGACGACCTTCGGGTTCCAGATTCCCAATTTCAGCCAAGATGTTCCAGACGACCAACTGTTCGAAAACGTGGCCACCCTCGCAGTCGCAGCCGAGACGAGTGGCTTCGCATCGGTATGGGTAATGGATCACTTTTTCCAGTTGCCCCCACTAGGCGGCCCAGACCAGCCAATGCTTGAGGGTTACACATTGCTATCCGCCCTCGCTGCTCGTACCGAACGCGTAGAACTTGGAACACTGGTAACGGGAGTGACGTACCGCAATCCAGCGCTCGTCGCGAAGATGGTCACCACTCTCGACGTGATCTCGCGTGGCCGTGCCGTCTGCGGACTAGGGGCCGCTTGGTACGACATCGAACACGACGCTTTGGGATTCGCGTTCCCTCCAGCGGGCGAGCGGCTCGACCGACTTGAAGAAGCTGTCCAGATATGCCGGGCGATGTTCACGACAGACCACGCGAACTTCTCTGGCCGCTACTACTCAATCACCGACGCAAGGAACCTGCCACGGCCGATCCGTTCCGACGGGATACCAATCATGATTGGCGGGAGCGGTGAGCGACGCACACTCAAACTCGTGGCGCAATATGCAGATCGCGCCAACATCTCTGGATCTCCTGCCACCGTGCGGCGGCTATTGGACGTCTTGCACCGGCACTGCGCTGACGTAGGCCGCGACCCAGCTGAAATCCGTTTGACCTGGCTCGGTACCTTGATGCTCACAAACTCATCGGCGGAAACCGGCGGAACCCGTGCGATGATCGAGGCTGGAGCGGGTGCTGAAACGGATGAGCGATTCATTATCGGTAACGACAGCGAAGCCGCTGAACGCGTCGCCGAGTTGATCGAGGCTGGCGTGGATGACGTGATAGTGAACATGCCGTTTGCTGGCCCAGACATCGTGCGCCGCGTGGGCGGCCTTTTTACCAATCACTTCGCATAGCCTGTAAACGTGTCCACGCTCGCAGAACGGCTCGGCTACGCGCCCGACGCGAAACTCGTGATCATCAACTGCGACGATCTCGGATCCTCACGATCGGCGAATGTCGCCATTTACGAATCCCTCCGTACCGGTGTAGCAACTAGTGCCACTCTCATGGTCCCCTGCCCATGGTCACGTGATGCTGCGGCTGACTACCGCGGCGAGGACGTAGGTGTGCATCTCACCCTGACGTCAGAGTGGGAAAGATACCGATGGGGCCCAATCACACGTTCACCGAGCCTGCTCGATGGCGATGGAGGATTCCCGCGTACCGTCGAAGATGTCTGGGAACATGCGGACATCGAAGAAGTGACCAAAGAATGTCGCGCGCAGATTGAACGCGCCATTCTCTGGGGCTTCGATGTCAGTCACCTCGATAGTCACATGGGGACGCTCCAATTGAAACCGGAGTTCTTCAGCGTGTACCTGGAACTCGCTTGCGAATTCGCGTTGCCATTACGCATGGCAGGCGCGAGCGCAGAACCACTCGTCGGCTTTCCGTTCAGACGCATCGCGGCCGAGGAAGGCATCTGCTTCTCCGATCACTTCATCTACACATCGGTCGGCTCGAAGAAAGCGATTGAAAAGGCTCTTTCGCAACTACGGCCGGGCGTCACCGAGGTCTACTTCCATCCGGCTGTTGACACAGACGAACTACGCTCATCGCATCCGGACTGGGCCAATAGGGTCGAAGATCACGCGACGCTTTGCGAAGATGCGGCGTTCGCAGATCTCATCACGCGTTCGGACGCGACATTGATTGGATATCGAGAACTGCGAGAGATTCAGAGGTCGTAACTGGCGACTTGTGAGTCGTCGAAGTTAGTACTCCGTTACTTTGCGAATCTCTTCCTGCAACGCCTTGTACTCAGGTGAGTTGGTCAGCGGCATCAATTGCATGAGTTTGGCCATGTTGCCGGTCACCTTCATACGACCCTGCATGAACGCCGAGTTCGCGTCGAGTTCTCCATTCTGGACCTTCACGGAGTCTGCATAGGAGAGCGTCATCGTGAAGTCGGCACCTTCCATCTCGCCCAGCGCGCTCTCGATGAGCTGGCCGTCTTCAATGCGCCAGTAGTACTTAATGGTTCCGTCAGGTCCACCATTGACGACATACTGCATGCGGGCAGATGAGCCGGGGCGTTCGGGTTGACTCTCGGCCAATACGCGAGTTTCGTCAATCCATTCCTGCGACAAATACTTGGCCATAGCTGCAGTGCCTCCGTTAGTGGATCGTAGACCGATCAGACCGTAGCGCGGGTTTCAGTCCGTAGCCCGGCGAAGAGATCGTCTTCCACGTCGCCGTCGCCAACATGGTTGTCGACTAGCGAGTGGGCAAGAATGAACTCTTCGAAAGGGAACACGGCGCGGATCACATCATCGGGCAAGCGCATCCAGAAGCCATCGGGGTCGACCTGCGTTCGATGCGCCAGCAGCGCCTCTCTACGTTTGTGCAAGAAGTCGCTTACATCGATGAATGTTGTGAATCGATGGTCGTCGCGGCCGTCTATGCCGCGTTCCAACCATCCAACGTAAGGGCTCTCCTCGCCGCGCGCCAGAAAGGCCTCGTGCAATGCCTTTATTCGACGCCCAGACCAGCCTGTGTAATAAATCTTCTTCGGCTGCCAAGGGCTCCCCGCATCTGGAAATGCTTCGGCATCTCCTGCAGCTTCAAAAGCGGGCATTGAGATCTGGTGGACCTTCACGTGGTCGGGATGTGGGTAATACGCGCTCTCGTCGCCATAAGTGATTAGTACCTGGGGGCGTTCAGCACGAATGATCCGCACGAGTTTTTCGACGGCTTCGTCGAAGGGAGCATTAGCGAAGTTCTCCGCGTGGCTATTCGCATCGGAGTCCTTCATCCCAGAATCGCGATAGCCGAGCATTTGTAACGACGCGTATCCGATCGCATCCGCGCTGTTTTCTAACTCTTTCACCCGCACGTTCGTCAGGTCCGCACGAACCTCTGGTGTATCGACAGCCGGATTGAGGATGTCGCCTTCTTCGCCGCCAGTACAACAAACCAGGACGCCTCGGATCCCTTCGGCTGCATATTTCGCGACGGTAGCGGCGCCCTTCGACGCTTCATCGTCGGGATGAGCATGAACGCTCAGAAGGCAAAGTGGTTCGCTGTTCATATCCCGGTGAATCTACTAATGCACTGTTGTGGAACGGTCACCGGAGCGTACCGAAAACGTCTCGATGCGTCCGATGTCGCGGATGCGTCGAACGCGCATGCGCGACCATGCGAACTCTGGGTTTTCGCTGACGGCATCATGAACGCTCCCCGATACGAGGACAGTTCCAGGACGAGCAACCTCTACCAACCTGTGTGCGAGATTGACGGCGGGACCGTAGTAGTCGCCGTCTCGTGTTACAGCGGCTCCAAGATCCACTCCCGCGCGCGCCTCAGGTAGTTGGTCGTCGCCAGCGGTTCGCTCCGTCAAGCGCAACGCAATCTCTACGGCGACATGTGGGTCGTCGGCAACGTACATAACTTCATCGCCAATCGTCTTCACGACCCGACCACCCAGTTCGGCTACAGAGTCTCGGGTCAAAGCATCGAAGCGCACGATCAAATTGTCTAGGTCCACTGAGTCGAGCTCTTGGCTGATCGCCGTGTAGCCAACTAGATCGAGGAAACCAACACTCAGATCCGATGTCGGCTCATTCTCAACGGAACACTTGCGCCGTACGGCAGCCCTAACTTGAAGGCGCAGCGCGTAGTCGGTGAGATTCGAAATGCGATGCCAGTCGAGCCCATCGACCAACAATGAGGCGATGTCCTGTTCAGACGTTCCAACCTGGCGCGCAGTGGTTATCGAAGCTGCGATTCCATCACTCAGGACTTCTGCAATCCTCGAAAGTCCTGCACAAATGGCACGGACTTGTCTTACGAGTGCTTCCTCTGGGTCTTCATCGGTCGTAAGGAAACTGTTAAGCCCGCCCGTGATGTTCCGCAACGCGTCTAAGCCTTCCTCGGTGAAGACGGGGACATTCTCTGGAAGGTCGGGAAAGCCGATTGCTCGCCAAAGACGATTGGAGAACTCGCGATCAACGCCAGCGCGATTAGCGAGGGTTTCTGGCGTCAGCGTCGGAGTCCCCGGCGTCAACAAGTGGTCGAGCATTAGCAGAACTATCGAACCGTCTTCAGCCGATCGCGCGATCTCATCCGCGGGCGTCCCACGGCGTCGAAGAAAGCGACCGAATCCGCTGTTCAACTTGATCGCAAGACATCCTTCCAAGCGAGTTCGCGTGACGTGTCCGGCTCCTTCGGCAAACCGAGTACGCGTTCGCCGAGGATGTTTCGCATGATGTCGGACGTACCACCCTCAATTGTGTTGGCCTGCGCTCTCAAGAATCCGAATGCTACTGATTCACCGGGATCCACTTGCGGGGACCGGCCTACACGCTCCGTCAAAGAAAGGTTGTGGCCTTCCCAGGCCACCCCTGATGCACCTTCAAGATCGATCGCGAGTTTTTGGACACGTTGGTTGAACTCGGCCTGCTGGAGTTTGGTGATCGAACCTTCTGGTCCGGCTTCGCCACCGCTCTTACGCTTCGCAGTTGCACGGTCGTTGTTCATCCGAATTATACGGCTCTCGATGTATGCCTGCGACAGCCGTTGACGGGATACCGGATCGGTGATGCCACGGTGACGTTCGATAAGTCGTTCCACCGGACTTCCGCCTACCGCATCGCCGCCTATAGAGCCGGCACCGGACAACGAGACTCGCTCGTTCATGAGCGTGGTAATCGCGACCTTCCATCCGTCACCCTCGCGACCGAGCATCCAGTCATTGCGAACTCGAGCATCGGTAAAGAACACCTCGTTGAACTCAGCATCCCCCGTGATCTGCACCAGGGGTCGCGTTTCTACTTCCGGTTGGTGCATGTCGACCACGAAGTACGACAAGCCTGAGTGCTTGGGAACATCGGGATTGGTGCGACAAAGGAGCATTCCCCATCGGGAAATGTGGGCAACCGTCGTCCAAACCTTCTGCCCATTCACTACCCACTCATCTCCGTCGCGCACAGCGCGCGTTGCCAGTCCCGCAACGTCAGAACCAGCGACCGGCTCGCTGAATAGTTGACACCAGATTTCAATATTGCACGCCAACGGTTTCAGCAGGCGATGCTTCATTTCCTCGGTGCCCCATGCGAGGAGGGTTGGACCGCCCATCCCGATCCCGATGATGTTGTACGGCCGCGGCACCTTGTAGTGATTTAGTACATCATTGACATGCCTGGCCTCGCCCGGTGAGAGCGACAGTCCCGCTCCATATTCGGACGGCCACGTCGGCGTTGCGTATCCAGCTGTTCCGAATCGCACGCACCAGTCGGCGTAGTCAAGAGTTGCGCGTAGCGTCGCCACGCCGTCGGCGTCGCCGGAGTCTGTCGCCTCGAGCCACCCTGGAGGAAGCTGCTCGTTCAGCCACGCGAGAGTCTGGTCTCGCAACTGTTCGGGGCTCTTGACTCGCGTTTCGACGACCATGCTTCTCCTCGACCCTTGTAGGCGCAGCGTAGGTCACCGGCTGATCGCATGATCAACCGCACACCGACCCGGCAAAGCCAGCTCCATGCGCTAATTTTCGTGTCCTAGTGACCGTCGACACCTCCCCTGCTCCCGTGCCCAACCAGCCGCCTGAATTGCATCCATTGCATGCCCCAGGCCGTGAACGGCTCGCACGGGCCTGGAGTCACCGACGAGCGCCGTTTGTGGGGTTGATCATTGGGCTGATTGTGCTGCTTTTTGTCGCTAGCGCCCTAGCCGATCGCGTTGCATTTAGGAACCAGGTCATGCCAGGGGTGACCGTCGGTCATGTATCTCTTGGCGGCTTGAGCGAACAAGAGGCTCTGGCCGTGTTGCAGGCTGAATCCGACCGGTTGTACGCGACGCCCGTCACGATTCGAGCGGGAGACAAGACCTTGTCTGTCGATCCTTCTGCACTTGGTCTTGTGATCGACCTACCTGCAACGGTGCGAAGCGCGCGCAAGGCTGGCAGATCGGCCAACCCACTCAATCAACTCGTAGGAACAATCTTGCGCCGCACCCGCGATGACCGCGTCCCACTATCGATCACGCTCAATCAACACAGGGTGGAGGGAGTGATGGACGCTTGGGTATCGGAAACCGGCAAGGGACTCGTGGACGGTGGGTTGGCCTTCGAAGGATCGCATGTGATCGAGATTGCCCCGAAGGCCGGGACAGGTATCAACCGCGGGGAGGCGAGGGGTGCGGTGGTAGCTGCATTGACGCGTGGAGAGAGCGATGCCGGATCCATTGCAATCGGCCACACCACACCTGCAATCGATATCAAAGACTTGCGCGACGCCGCGCGCAGGGCGCGGGCTTTGTTGGCGGACCCCGTGGTAGTAACGGCTGACGGCACCGACATCACGCTTTCTCCGGAACAGGTAGCCCGAACGCTCTCAACGCAAATCCTTGAATCGAACTTAGCTCTGCGTTCTGACCCTGTGAAGTTGCGCGCAGAACTCGCACCTGGACTAGGGCCAGTAGAGACGCTCCCCAAGGACGCAGGTTTCTCCGTCTCTGGATCAACAGTGAGCGTGATTCCGGCCACAACAGGGAGTCTCGCGAACGTTGATGTAGTTGCACGACAAATCGGTCGCGGTAAGCACGCTGTCACAGCGCCGATACAAAAATCCGAACCTGCGCGCTCGACCACTTGGGCGGAAAAACTCAACATCACTGAACTCGTTTCCAGCTACACAACAAATCACCCTTGCTGCGCGCAGCGCGTTACGAATATCCACACTGCTTCCGATGCGCTGAACAACACGATCGTCGAACCAGGCGCGACCTTCTCGCTGAACGGGACCCTCGGCCCGCGCACAACCGAAAAGGGGTACGTCGCCGCGCCTGCCATCCGAGCCGACCTTGAGTACGAAGATGCAATTGGCGGAGGTGTCAGTCAAATTTCGACGACGCTCTACAACGCAACTTTCTTTGGTTGTTACGAAGATGTGACACACACTGTTCACGCGCTTTATATCTCCCGGTACCCAATGGGGCGAGAAGCAACGCTCAACTTCCCTTCGATCGACAACAAGTTCCGCAATGACTCGAACTCTGGAGTCTTAATACGCACGTCGTACAGCCCTACTTCAATCACGGTGTCGCTATACGGCAACAAGGAAGGGCGCTCCTGCCGCGCTGAAGGTCCGAATACCTTGGAGACACTCCTGGCGCCGGTCGAATACATCGATGATCCTGCGATGCCGGTCGGAACCGAGAAGGAACTAGCTCCAGGACACGAAGGTTACGTGGTCGAGAACTTCAGAGTGATCAACAGGGTTGGGCAACCTGAAAAGCGCCAAAGGTTCGTCGAGAGGTACGCGGTAACACCGCGCAAGATCGCCCGCGGCACCGGTCCGGCACCGGTTCCTGTTGTTCCCGCGGTTCCACCTGCGCCACCTGCGTAGAGCACAGGGCTGCGCAAGATCACGCGCATCGTGCCGCTTAGTCCCTAGGCTCGGCACGATGATCCGAGCCTGGAAATATCGACCATTCAACGCTGCCGCCAAAGGAGCCTGCTCGTTCGAAGGAGATCCGGTGGCCCCCGAGTCGCTCGCGACTGCACTCGACGATGCTCGTAGCGAGAGTGCGACTTTGTTACTCGTCGATGTGACCGCCCCGAGTTCCGACGAGCTGGACCTCATCGCCGAATACCTGTCGTTGCACGCTCTCGTTCGCGATGACCTACACGGTGATAAGCAACGCACCAAGCTCGTACAACGTGGCGACCAGTTCCATGTTGCGATTCAGATGCTCGCTCCAATCGAAGACCATCTCACGACTTGCGAGGTAGACCTCGTATTCGGCCAGGACTGGCTTCTTATGGTTCGTCATGGGGAGCCTGAAAACGATGCCACCCTCGAACCTGGAAGACATCGATTCGAATCGATACGCGCCGGCATACACGGTGACGACCTCGGGCTACTGCTATGGGCACTGCTCGACACCGTGATCGACGGTTACTTCGTCGCCTCGGAATGGTTGGACGATTGCCTCGAATCAATCGAAGATGTCGTCTTCGATCATGACGTCGTCGATACGATACCGAAGGAAATCTTCACTGTCCGCCGCGACCTAGTGCGTTTCCGTCATGCAACAGCGCCTATTCGCGAGGTCACCCATGCTCTATCTCGTCCGGAAGTTCCATGGCTCGGAAGCGACTCAACCATTCGGATGAACGACTTATGGGACTACAGCATGCGCGTCGCAGACGCTCTCGACACACAACGGGATCTCCTAGCCGGAATGCTCGGAGGCCACCTCGCCATCGTTTCGAACCGAATGAACGACGCAATGAAGAAGATGTCGAGTTGGGGAGCGCTCATCCTCGTGCCTTCATTGATCGCCGGCATCTATGGGATGAACTTCCAAAACATGTTCCTCCAGAACACCTCCTGGGGTTACCCTGCAGCGCTCATCTTAATGGTGACAGTCACCTCTTCACTAGCCATATTTTTCCGACGCAAGCAATGGCTATAACACTCGATGATCGCTGACTTCGTCGCCGCTTCTAGTCGCTCGGGGCAACTTGCAGGTGCTCGCGCCTCAACATGAGTCTGTAGGCACACTCCACCCCGGCGCAGCCGACAACCGCGATCAACATCCCAACCCAAACAACGTTCCCAGGCGGTATAGCGAGAGCGTAGAAGTCGCGCAGTGGAATGATCGCCAACACCCCTAGGAATAGTCCAACTATCGCCGCAAGCAGTGCGCCGCGATAGACGGTGAGTGGTCTCGAAAGGATTACTAGCACCCACAATCCGATGACCATCAGAACCATCGTCGCGGCAGTACGTGCATCGAGCGTCGAAAGTTTTTGGCTCCGCGCGAACGCATAGGTAGCGAACACGCAAACTGCAGCAATGCTTCCGGCCGGGAGTGCAAACCTAAACACCCGTTGCACAAAACCTGGAATGTATCGCCGCTCACTCGGCGCGAGCGCAAGGAAAAATGCAGGTATACCAATCGTCAACGTGCCCACGATCGTGAGGTGGCGCGGAAGGAACGGGAACGGCCAAGCGGTAATGACGATGGCTATCGCAAGAAGCGATGCGTATGTGGTCTTGGTGAGGAAGAGGTTTGCAACACGCTCGATATTCGCCGTCACGCGGCGCCCCTCGGCCACGACTCCTGGGAGAGTCGAGAACCGGCCGTCTAGCAACACGAGTTGCGCTACTGCGCGCGTCGCTGGCGCACCAGAACCCATCGCTACACCAATATCAGCGTCTTTGAGCGCAAGAGCATCATTGACTCCGTCGCCGGTCATGGCAACGACATGCCCACGCGATTGCAACGCCTTGACCATCTCTCGTTTCTGATGCGGCGTCACGCGCCCAAATACTGAGTGTCTTTCAAGAACGTCGGCTAGCGCATCAAGGTCTTCGGGCAGATCACGCCCGTCAATCGGTTCACCCGGATCGGGAAGCGATACCCGCCGCGCGACTGCGGCTACCGTCCGCGGGTTGTCTCCGGAGATCACCTTAAGCGCTACTCCCTGGCGGGTGAAAAACTCCAACGTCTCTGCCGCATCAGGTCTGACCCGTTCCTCAAGTAACACGAGCGCTATGGGAGAAATCCCTTCGGGTAGAACTTCGCCATCGAGCGCGCTGGTTCCCTGTGCGAGCAGCAATACGCGGCTTCCCGTTGCCGCGGCGTCATCTGCTTTTTGGCGCACCGGGTCAGATGCGTCCGGCAACACCATTTCCGGCGCACCGAGAACCCAACTGCCGTGTTCGGAAAAACTCGCAGCGCTCCATTTGCGCGCCGATGAGAACGGGACGGTACCGGTGCGAGTCCAGCCCTTCGGCGGTCCATAAACATCACCTATCGCGGCCATGGTCGCGTTGGCGTTGTCATCATCGGCAATTGCACCGAGTGCCGCGTCGATCGCCGCCTGATCGACTGTCGACAGCACAACAATGCTGCCCATCTCGACGGCACCTTCGGTGAGGGTTCCGGTCTTATCAAGGCACACAACATCAACCCGCGCCAATACCTCTACCGCTGGCAACTCCTGCACAAGAACCTGACGCCGCGACAGAGTTACAGCGGCAACACCGAACGCGATGCTTGTCAGCAAGACGAGGCCCTCCGGAACCATGCCTACAACACCAGCGACTGCGCCAGTGACAGCTTCCGCGAAGTCTCCATCGGCGTATTGACGCCAAAACAACAATGGGCCGACAATCACAACTATCCATGTGACGTAACCGAGAATCTTGTTGATGCCCTCGACAAGGTCGGAGTGAACAACTTTGAAACGGCGAGCTTCGGTGGCCAGCCGTCGGGCATAAGCGTCCTCTCCTACAGCCGTCGCTTGAGCACGGCCGCGACCAGCCACGACGATGCTCCCTGAGAGAAGCGACGCACCCTTCTGCTTGCCTACGGTGTCGGACTCGCCGGTCAGTAGAGACTCATCTACCTCCATACCTTCGGCGGCAGTGACGATCAGGTCGGCTGGTATCTGGTCGCCTGTGCGTAGTTCGAGGAGATCGTCTAGCACCACGTCCTCGACTGCAATCTTGATCAGTTGTCCATCACGCACTGCGCGGGCGATCGGAGCGTTGAGCACAGCGAGGCGATCGAGCGTTCGTTTCGCTCGCAGTTCCTGAACGATCCCGATCAATGCATTGACGACAAGCACGATCCCGAACAATCCATCGATAGGGGAACCGAATACCAGTATCAACGCAAGCATCGTGCCGAGGATCGCGTTGAACCTTGTGAGGATGTTCGCCTTCGCGATTTCACGCAACGTTCGACTAGTTCGGCCTCCCTCTCCATTCACTTCGCCGCGCGCGACTCGATCAGCTACCTCGTCCGCCGTTAAGCCCGCGAGGCCCGTCTGAGTGCGCGGTGGTGGGGCCGAGAGAGTTGCAACGGCTGCAGGAACGGGCGTTGCGGTCACGCCGCGACGCTACCCGGACCCGTGGCGTCTGAGCGCGCTACCCGTACATCTGTTGTCTCGTGTTGCCCTCCCCTCACCGGAAGTCGCGCGATCGGAGTATGTCTGCCAATGCGAGCGGGAGTGCCTCAATGCAGTGGGCAATCACGTTGATCGCCCCCTGGTGCCGTTCGAGAACTCCACGTATACGCAATGCTTGTGCGTGGCGCGCCACCTTGCGGTAGCGCTTCCACACCCCTGGCGGACAGATCACATTGATGAGTCCGGTCTCGTCTTCAAGATTTATAAACACTGTTCCCTTCGCTGTCTCTGGCTGTTGACGGTGTGTAACCACCCCTGCCACCTCGACCACCTGACGGCCAGCCGTTTCACGCAGCGCCGCCGCAGTAAGCACGCCTCGCGCGTCGAGTTCGGCGCGCACGAACTCGGTGGGGTGCTTGCCGGGCGCCATCCCTGTTGCCCATAGGTCTGCTGCTGTCTCCTCCACGTCGGTCATGCCCGGTAACGGCGGTGCAACCACACCTACAGCGGTACCGGGAAAGCGCGCCGCGACCGCACCAGCGCTCGTATTGGGCCGCGCTTCGTGCAGTGCTCCCGCGGCCCATAGGCCTGAGCGACGGTCTACGCCGAAACACGCGAACGCTCCCGCGGTTGCAAGCGCTTCGAGGGCATCTACCGGTGCTTCGGCGCGTCTAGTGAAATCTTCCAGACCGCTGAACGGTTTGATCGCTCGCTCTGCATCTATACGGTCGAGAAGCGCTTGCGACAATCCACGCACGTAACGCAGCCCGATGCGTACCGCTCGAATCGACGGGTCCGCGTGCCATCCAGGCAACGGGCGTCCAATCGGCCCTGCTTCTTCTGGGCGCGGTTGGAGTGTGCAGTTCCGGCTTGAGTGCTCCACACACGGCCCGAGTATCTCTACTCCGTGACGTCGCGCGTCGCGCACGAGCGTGTGTGGCGAGTAGAAACCCATCGGCTGCGCGTTGAGCAGCGCGCACACAAACTCGGCCGGGTGATGCAACTTCACCCAAGCGCTCGAATACACGATGTAAGCGAAACTCACCGAGTGGCTTTCCGGGAACCCGAAGCTTGCGAATGCTTCAAGTTTGTGCGCGATCTCCTCTGCAGATTCTGGCGGTATCCCGCGCGCTGCCATGCCATCCATCAACCTTCCGTGCATGCGCTCCATGCGCGCTTGCGACCGCTTCGAACCCATTGCTTGACGCAACTGATCAGCCTCACCAGGAGTAAAACCAGCGGCATCGATCGCCATCTGCATGAGTTGCTCCTGAAACAACGGAACGCCCAATGTCTTGCGCAGACACGGTTCCACTAACGGATGCATGTAGGTGACCTCCTCTTCACCGTTGCGACGCCGCAGGTACGGGTGGACGGATCCACCTTGTATGGGACCAGGTCGTATGAGCGCCACCTCCACCACGAGGTCGTAAAAACACTCGGGGCGCAGGCGAGGAAGAGTTGCCATCTGTGCGCGGCTCTCTACTTGGAACACACCGATTGTGTCTGCCGCGCTTAACAACGCATAGACCTCTGGTTCTTGGGGAATAGTGGCGAGATCTACCTCTAGCCCTTCGTGTTCGCGGATCAGATCAACAGCTAGATGCAACATCGTGAGCATCCCGAGACCAAGCAGATCAAACTTCACAAGGCCCGCCGCAGCGCAATCGTCTTTATCCCACTGCAACACCGAACGGCCCTCCATACGAGCCCACTCGACGGGGCAACACTCCACAAGTGGACGGTCTGCCATCACCATTCCCCCCGAGTGGATGCCTAGATGACGCGGGAAGTCCTGAACTGCATCGGCCAGTTCCAACACGATCTCGGGTACATGCGGGGCATCTGTTTGTTCGCGGAAGTCATCGAACGCTTTTTCACGCGTGCGCCAACGATCTATCCACCGAGTGACCGCATCGGCATGGCCGGGCGAAAGGCCGGCGACCTTGGCCATCTCGCGGAGCGCGGAGCGCGGCCGGTAGGTGATCACGTTTGCTACCTGCGCTGCACGGTCTCGTCCGTAGCGGGCATATATGTACTGGATCACTTCTTCACGGCGCTGATGTTCAATGTCTAAATCGATATCGGGTGGGCCATCGCGTTCAGGAGAAAGGAACCGTTCGAATAACAAACCAAGAGCGACCGCATCGGCTTTGGTAATGCCGAGCGCATAACAGACAGCGCTGTTTGCTGCGCTTCCCCGGCCTTGGCAGTAGATGTCGTGCGTGCGACAGAACTCGACGATGTCGTGCAACAACAAGAAGTAGCCAGCGAAACCCAGTTCATCAACGACGCCAAGTTCGTGATCGATCTGGCGCATCGCCTGTTCATACTGGGGATGAGTGACCGGGTAGTACACCGATGCTCCGCGACGGGTGAGTTCTCTAAGCCAACTCATGTCGGTGTGTCCATTTGGGACCGGGTAGTCGGGCAGGTTTGGCGCCGCGACCTTCAGATCGAACGCACACGCGGCCGCTATCTCTGCAGTGCGCTCTACTGCTCCCGGGTAACGGGCAAAGCGATGGAGTTGTTCGGCGGCACTGCGCAAGTGCGCGAACGGGGTGGGCGGTAGCCAGCCATCCATCTCATCGAGACTGCGGCGCGCACGCACCGCTGCAAGTGCCGTTGCAAGACGATGACGATCTGGGGTTGCATAGTGCACGTTGTTCGTAACAATCACCTCGACTCCCGCGCTCATCGCTATGCGAGCGAGTACGTCGTTGCGGTGATGGTCGAGCGGGTTGCCGTGATCCCAAAGTTCCACCAACACGCGGTCGCGACCAAATGCTTGAACGAGACGCGCTAACTCATGCATCGCCGCCGAAGGACCATGCTCCTGTAGTGCGCGAGGAACCGCGGCTTTGCGGCATCCGGTTAGCACAAACCAATTGCCGGTAGAGGAGGCATGTACCGCTATGAGATCTTCAAGCGTGAAGCGAGGAGCGCCTTTCTCTCCGCGCAGTTGTGCTTCGCTGATGGCGCGCGCTAGCGAGGCGTATCCGCGAGGCCCTTCCGCAAGTACGAGAAGATGATCTCCTGGTGGATCAGCAATGCCGTTTGTAGAGCGGTCGCCACTTCCGCGACCAAGCGTCAACTCCGCGCCGAAGACGGTTGGCAACCCGAGTGGGCGCGCTGCCTCTGCAAAGCGGACTACGCCGTAGAAGCCGTTGTGGTCTGTAACAGCAAGGCCCGCTAAGCCCAGCCGGTGCGCTTCTTCGGCTAGTTCCTCGGGGTGGCTGGCGCCGTCAAGAAAAGAGAAGTTGGTATGGCAGTGCAACTCCGCATACATCGAACCCATAAGTCGCCGCGCCCTCCCCAAAACCTGGAGGCACGACACTATCGAACATACGTTCGCCACACAACAAGGGCGATCTCGGCACGTTCGAGGCCCTTATAGGGCCCGAAACGTGCCGAGATCGCCCTTGTTGTTAGTCGTAGATGGCTTCTATCGCTGCTTGGCCTTGCTTGACCTTTACTAAGCACGCCGTCTCCCCTACAGCCACCTGCCAATACGTGCACCTTGATCGTGTTCGCCGATCCCACCAGCGCACATCGTGGGCCCACGGCCCTGCCCACCCCGTTATCTCCCCACCCCCTCGCACAAGAACTCCGCTGCGCAAAAGCACGGGCGGCGCACTTACCTCGCCGCGCCCCGAGACACTTACTTCGGCGCCCGTCGCGTCGAGCAGCGTTGCTGGCACCGGCGGGTCAAACACGCGCGCTGGAGGTGGTCCGGGTACCGCGCCCGGCCACGACGGGACCTCGGAATGTACCGGACCCGCTACAGCCTCGATCGGCCTCAACGGTTCACGCGGTTCCCCCCACGGGACCCAGCGCACTCTCTCGCCCGGGGTTCGTCCACCTTGAGGTACTGCCGTCACAACATTCTCCGGTCCGATAATTCCCTGTACGCGCGCCAGTACCCGCGCGCAACGATCGGCTCCGGCAGCATCACCTCCCCAAAACCCAAGCTGGCGACCGGTCGCAGGGATCACCTGTTCTGGTACGAGTCGCAACAACGTGAGCCCTCCAGTAAGTCCTCCCCTTGCCGTTGCGCGATCCCTCAAGCCATCGGTCAACCAGCCATCGAGTTGCCAACGCACACGTTCGGCGAGCATTGCGGCCGTCAATGCCCCCTCGTGTCGCCAACCACGCGCAAGGTGTTCGCCGTGTTCGGTCTCGGCCTCCACCACAACATGGGTACACGCGAGACCCATCGCTTCGAGCCTTCCAAGTAATCGGTCTGCAAGTACTTTCGCTGCGAACGCTGCCTCGTCTACACGCTCCGCTGGTGGGTCTAACTCACAGGTCTCCACCAGATCAGGAGGTGGAACGGTGAGCGATGGCGGATGTTCGTCTTCACCACGGGAGAGCCGATGCATGCCGAGACCATGCGAGCCAAAACGCGCAAGCACCGATGGCGCAGGTAGAGCCGCGAACTCCCCAAGAGTACGTAGCCCCAAGCGGCACAACAAGGAACCCAACTCCTCATCTCCGAGCGTTCCGACGGGCCACGGCGCGAGAAACTGTGAGGTCTCCCCCGGTGCAACGATCACACCACGCCGAGCAGCGAGACGCGCAGCGAATATGCCATCCGCGATTCCAGCCCGCGCGTCCGGTACCCCCGCGACACACGCCACCTCGATGATGCGTTCTACAAGTTTCTCATCGCCTCCGAAGTAGCGCGAAGGCCCCCGCGTCGGAAACGACAGCATCCCTGGGCGCTCCAACGTGAGCCGCGGTGCAAGATCTTCGACCGCGCGCGCTACCGGTTCAAACATGCGCGTATCTCCGGATGGATCAACCTCGAGCACTGTGATGCCAGGAGAAAGCGTCTCCGCTTCACGGCGGCGCATACCAATAACCACATCTTGTGCGCGAGCTTCGGCAGAACATGCGAAGACGCGACTCCGTTCCAGAACGGCAATAGGCGCATCATCGGGTGCATCGCCGCGACGGCGCGCCGCTACTACCGGCCAGTCCGGACACCACAAACACAAAGTGCGCGCAGTCTCCACTATCAACTTGCTAAGGACACGAGCCCATGAAGCGGTGCACCACTTCCCTCAACCCGGACCGAAAGGTTGCGCGACGTGAGTATGCCGTCGCCCATCCGGAATCCATTCCACTCGCCGCCTTCTGCATGAATACGCAAAGCGGCAGCGGCTGGCCACTCGCCCAACGTCACTAGTACCGCACCTCGTTCTCGTGCGCGAGAAACCAACCGACGAGCATCGGCGGCACGCACCCCGCGCGGTACCTCCACCAACACAACAGTTATTGCATCGAGCAACGCTGCCGCAACAACCGCCCATCGATCTAGCGGTACATCGCGCACAACTGCGAACCGCGTGAGATCAACACCGGCCGCCGCCGCAGCAAGCGCACCAAGAGTGTGATCAGGACAAAGAGCACCGGCCCACTCCCCCGCCACGCTCGCCGCCGCAACCAATCCAAACGCGAGTGTTGTAGCTCCTCCCCCTGGCGCGCCGGTAACAGTCACCACCATCCCGCGCCGAAGTTCGGGGACGAGTGCGCCCAGCGGACCAGGTACCGGAAGAAGACGGTCCTTGGCAAGCAGCAGCGGAGCGCCGACACGCGCAACCTCATATAAGCGCGCACGTGCCTCGGGATCACGCAGCGGAATAACTGCACCACCCGGAACCGGATCTGTAGGGGAAGAAGAGGCCACAGCCACTCCAACACCTTATCGAACACACGTTCGATATTGCTAGTTCTTATCTATGGGCGCGGATCAGCGGAATAGTCCTACCGCACCGAACTACGCGATGGGTGAAACCTCCGGCGCTTCTACGCCTCGGGCCTCGAACGACCAGCCAGCATCATCTCCGTAGTACTCGAAAAGATGCTCAATTAGGTAAGTGGCCTTCGCCTCGAGTTCACCCCACTGCTCAGAAGCGGCCTCAACGGTTACGGAGTTGGAATACACCGTTACGGTCGTAGCCCCCGCCTCAAGCAGACGAGCAGCAAGCACATCTGGTGGGCGGCCGCCACGTGCCTGCGCATCTTCTACCGAGCCGTATCGCTCAGTAGCCATACCCGTCAAAGATCGGTTTAGGTCATAAAGGCGAGTCGTAGGCGATGCCCCTGTACGCGCCGTGACCGTGATCGGCTGTCCCATGCGTCTGAGACTAATTGCTCGCGCTGCCGGAAATCGTTTCAGCCAAAACGGCAGTACTCAGAACAACCGCCCGGGTGCTGGCTCAATTCCGCCCCACGCCAGGTCATCCATGAAAGACCACGACCGGCGGTGGATCGTTGTCGGCCCCCATGCGGACAGCGCTGCCCTATGAACCGGAGCCGGGTATCCCTTGTTCGACTCGAACCCGAACGCAGGGAAGTTCTCGGCCTCATCTCTCATCAACGCATCGCGGGTCACCTTGGCGACACAACTCGCCGCCGCTACCGCAAGCGATGTCGCGTCTCCCTTGACCACCGTCGTCACTCGCGAACCCATACGCAAATAATCATGATTACCGTCGAGAATTACGCGGTCCGGTTCATACCCGCGATCGGCAAGCGTGGCGAGTGCGCGCATCGCGGCCAAGCGAAGAGCCGCTGTCATCCCAAGCGCATCGCACTCATCGTGACTCGCGTGTCCGATCGCGAACGCTTCCGCCCAACCGCTAACCGCAGCAGCTGCTCGTTCGCGCTTCACGGGAGTAAGCATCTTCGAGTCGCGCACGCCAGCCAGGTGTTCCGATCCTGGAATAACTGCAGCGACCGTTACTGGCCCAGCCCATGCGCCTCGACCAACTTCGTCGATCCCGCATACAAGGCGGTCTCCGTCCCTAATGCACTGACGCTCGAGCCGCAGCGTGGGACTCGTTGTCGCCGTCACGGGACCTGACCGTAGCCCCACTATCAACGATCGCGCAGGATGCCTAGAGGCGTTCCTATAGAAGTGCCGATCGCACGTCGGAAAGCGTGTCGAACCTCAGGTGCTCCACGCCATTCATCGTGCACCATGCAGACAAAGAACCTTTCGCGAACACAACGTCAGCGAGCAACGCTGCTTTGCGATCGCTCGTTCCGTCACCGACTACAACAGTTGTACGCCCACGCCGCGACGCGTCCTTCACCGGCGCCTGCTTGCACGTTCCACAACTTGAACAGGCACAGCAGCGATCTTCGTTCGGAAAACTCAGCGAGCCACTTTCCCAGTCGACTGCATTCGTCAAGACGGGAACGCTTAAGTGCGCACACGCATCTTGGGCGTAGAACCCAAACCCATCCGAAAGCACGGTCACCTCGGCGCTCGAAGCCAACAGTCCTGCCACTAAATCTTCAAGCCCAGGATCGATGGCAACTTCACGTGCAACCGATCGCAACAGTTCGGCATCGTGGGGCAACAAGTCCCACTCATCAAGCAGGCATATCCGACTCCCAATTCCTCCGGCGTCGTACTCCGCATCAATCGCCTCCCATCCCGGTTTAGCAAGCCTTTCAAGTAGGTGAACGCCAACGTCGGCACGGCTAATCGTCCCGTCGAAGTCAAGAAATACCGATGTATTCGCGAGATCGAGAGTGGGCACTCGGCCAGGGTATCGGCCGCGGCGCGTCTAATTTGTTGGAATTAGGTCATAATGAGTGCCGACAAGGCGGCGAATGTAGTGATTGATAGACGCAAGTTCATGAAGAACGCGGCGATCGCCGGTGGAGCCCTGGCCGGCGCGACCGCGCTGTCGGGATGTCGCGGCCTCTATCCGACTGGGTTCCAGCCCGGCTCATCGCTGATCGACGGACTCGCATCGGATTGCGGCATCGACACCGTTGTTGTCGTCATGATGGAGAACCGCTCGTTCGACCACTGGTTCGGCTGGCTTGCCACACACGAGAACTACCTGGAGCAAGGACGCAGTCGGTACGGCGCGGGGTTCAGCGTCGACGGCAACCAGCACCAGACATACACCGGTCCCACCGGTCCCGTCGACACTGCGTACCTTCTTGACTGGGACAAGACGACGGATCCGTGGCGCGGTTGCGGATTCGGAGATCCTGGACACTCATGGACTGCAGGGCGTGCACAACGCGATGGCGGGTTCCTAGCGCCGGGCGCGAACAACTCCGAGTTGGCGCTCGGCTACTACGGCGCGAGCGATCTGCCGTTCAGCGCGCGCCTCGCGAAACGCTTCACAACATTCGACGGTTACCACTGCTCGGTTCTTGCCCCCACGTATCCAAACCGCGAGTACCTCAACGCAGGACAATCCGGCGGCATCAAGAACAACTATCTTCCATTAGCCGAGGGCGGCTTCCAATGGGAAACCATCTGGGACCGCTTCGCCGCCGCTGGAGTACCGGCGCGCTCGTACTACTCAGATCTACCCGTACTTGCTTTGTGGGGCAACCGCTTGAGTCCATATGTCTCGCAAATCACTAACTACTTCACCGATTGTGCGGCGGGCTCTCTCCCCAACGTCGTGTTCGTAGACCCAGCTTTCGTCGGCGACAATCGCAATGACGACCACCCGTTGGCCGACATTCGTGCCGGCCAGGGATTCCTGCGCGACGTGTTCCAGGCCTTTGCTAAGTCGAGACACTGGGAGCGCGGTCTCTTTATCATCACCTACGACGAGTGGGGAGGCTTCTTTGATCACGCCGCTCTACCGCATCTGCCAGACGACCGCACGAGTGCCAACGACGCTGACGATTTCTCGCTGACCGGCTTCCGCGTCCCAACGGTCATGGCTTCGCCGTTCGCGCTCCCCAATTTCGTAGACAGCCGCACATACGACCACACATCGGTATTGCGTTTCCTGGAATGGCGTTTTCTCGGAGCACCGCCAGAAGGACCTGGGGCCGAGGGCGACAAGTGGTTCCTCACGCAACGCGATCGCTACGCGAACAACCTCGGTGCGAGTCTCATGGCCAAGTCCTTCTCCCCCGACATCTGGTTCGATCCAGCCTCGCTCGAGGTGGGCACACCATCACCTGCTTGTGGACCCGTCGCCTCAACACCAGGCATCGCAGCCGCAAACTTTGGGTCGCTAGATAACGCGTTCGACGAGCACGAGTGGGCGCTCTACCTTGAGACGCTCAACTTCTAGACCATCCAACCGACTGCCGGCACTACCTACGGATGTGGCCGACGGGCTTCGTCGTCCACCGGCCACATCCGTGAGGGGTAGATGCAGTTACCGGCCAAAGGTCGGGTCAGGCGACGCTCCGCCCGACATGACCATCTCTGGTTCTGGATCAGTTCCAACGACGTCGATCGCGTTGATCTGAAGGTTGTCGTAGGCGAGTACACCCATCTCAGAACGGTCCAGTCCCATCGCCTCATGCTCAGGAAGCGACCTGATGCCGTTCTTCATGATTGCGTTTTGAATCTTGAAGAATGCGAAGGCGATGCCGAGCATCACC
>SHUZ01000080.1 GCA_009694415.1 Acidimicrobiia bacterium | reverse complement strand
GCGGACGACGAACATGCCACTCTCTGGCTCCTGCTGGCCACCTCGGGTTGCCGCCGCGGTGAGGCCCTTGGACTGACGTGGGAAGACGTGAACTTCGACGCCAGGCGGATCACGATACGACGAAGCCTCTCGTACGCGGGGAGGGTGGCCGTGCTCGAGGAACCGAAGACGGCTCGGAGTCGTCGTTCGGTAGCGATACCAGCCAAGACGGTCACGGCCCTAAAGGCTCATCGGTCTCGCCAGGCCGAGACGCGACTCGCGGTCGGCCCGGACTATGACCCGCGCGGATTCGTATTTGCGAAGCCAGACGGCACTCCGCTCACTCCCGCTACCGCCACCCGGCGGTTCAAGCGCCTCGCTTCGACTCTCAACCTCCCGGAGTTGAGTATTCACGGCCTCCGCCACTCCTATGCGACCATTGCGCTCGAATCTGGCGTTCCTGCGAAGGTGACCCAGGAGCAGCTAGGCCATTCGAGCATCGCGACGACGTTGGATCTTTACAGCCACGCGGTCCCGGGCCTTCAAGAAGATGCCGCCGAGACAGTCGCTGCGCTCCTATTCGGCGAGTCTTAGGTAGCCGAGGGCAGAAGTTTGGGCAGAAGTGGGCACTACGCGGACACGCTCCGTAGCGCCTTGTTGTCTATTTCCCCTTGTAAACCGTGGTGTCGGAGGGGGGACTTGAACCCCCATGCCCTTGCGGGCACTAGCCCCTCAAGCTAGCGCGTCTGCCTATTCCGCCACTCCGACGTGGACGACGATTCTAACGACCACCCCCGCTCGCTCCCCTACTTGGGTGCACCGTCACCGGCATCTGCAAAATGGCATGCCACCGGATGACCCTGTCCACGATCTACCAATTCCGGTTCTTCGATCGCGCAAAGTTCCTTCGCTTTCCAACACCTCGTTCGAAAGCGACAACCGCTCGGTGGATCAGCCGGACTGGGGACATCGCCTTCGAGCACGATTCGCGTACGCGCCTTCTCGACCCGCGGGTCAGGGACAGGAACAGCCGAGAGCAGCGCTTGGGTATATGGATGTGCCGCTTGCTCGTAGATGGAAACCGCCGGCCCTATCTCCACGATCTTGCCGAGGTACATCACGCCGACGTTGTCGCATATGTGGCGCACCACGGACAGGTCGTGCCCAATGAATACGTACGACAATCCGAGTTCGGCTTGCAAGTCTTCGAGCAGGTTCACTATCCCAGCTTGAATAGATACATCGAGTGCCGCCACCGGTTCATCGAGTACCACCAATGACGGAGCCAACGCCAAAGCGCGTGCAATGCCGATGCGTTGACGTTGCCCGCCCGAGAACTCGTGCGGAAACCTATTGGCATGTTCCGGATTCAACCCCACTAACGCGAGCAACTCCGCCACGCGTTCCCTCCCACCGTCCTTCCAGCGTCCATGCACGCGCAGGGGCTCCGCAACTATCGCCTGCACCGTCATCCGCGGGTTCAGCGATGCGTACGGATCCTGAAATACAATCTGCACGTCCGACCGCAAGTCACGCACGGCCGCTCGCGACGCGTCCGAGATGTTGGCACCCTGAAACATCACTGAACCAGAAGTCGAGTCGATCAATCTGAGCAGGCAACGGGCTGTCGTGGACTTCCCGCAACCACTCTCCCCGACCAGTCCAAAGGTTTCACCCTTGTTCACGGAGAACGAGATTCCCGACACCGCCTGCACCTCGCCAACCACGCGGCGAACTAACCCGGCCCGAATCGGAAAGCTCTTCACGAGATCCTTGACTTCCAATATTGGCTCGCTACGAAGTTCATTAGAGGCCGTCACGACTTCATGCCTTCGTCGCTCCCAATTCGATCCGGAAAATGGCATGCCGAGTAATGACCATCGCCGACCACCTGCAACGCGGGAACCTCTCCGTCGCATGCACCGGGAGTTTCGGCGAACGGGCATCTCGGATGGAACGCACATCCCGTCGGAAGAAACACAAGCGAAGGAGGTTGCCCTTCAATCTGGTGGAGCCTGTCGGATTTGTCTACCCGCCGGTCCATTCGCGGCAACGACGCAAGCAAACCCTTCGTATAGGGATGTCGCGACTCATAAAAAATTTCCTCTACCGAGCCGCGTTCCACCTGGCTTCCTGCGTACATCACCATCACGGAGTCCGCTACACCAGCCACAACACCCAGGTCATGGGTAATCAACATGATCGATGTACTCGTGCGCTGTTGGATGCGTTCCAAAACCTCCAACACCTGCGCCTGGATCGTTACGTCTAGCGCCGTCGTGGGTTCATCAGCGATCAACACGGCAGGGTCGTTCGCAATAGCCATAGCGATCATCGCTCGCTGGCGCATCCCTCCCGAGAACTCATGAGGGTATTGCTCAAACCGCGCGCTCGGGTTCGCTATTCCCACCACATCAAGTAATGCGATCGCCGCATTCCGCAATTCGGAACCTTTGAGTTCTTGATGTATCGCTACCGCTTCCGCCACCTGTGCGCCCACGGTATGCACCGGGTTCAGCGAAGCAAGCGCGTCTTGAAAGACCATCGCAATCTCCGAACCCCGAATGCGTTGAAGATCCCGTTCCGATGCCCCCAGCAATTCCTGACCGCGGAACTTCACGGAACCGGTCACGCGTGCAGATTTTGGAAGCAGGCCCATGATCGCCATCGACATGACGCTCTTGCCGGACCCGGACTCACCGACAATTCCAACCGTTTCACCACGTGCAATCCCAAACGTCACGTGGTCCACTGCGTGGAGCAGGCCATCATCGGTCAAGAAGTCAACCGTCAATCCCGAAACCTCGAGCATCGGTTCCGCCGAAACAACTGCGTCACTCATTGGTGCCTATCCGTATGTGGATCGAACGCGTCTCGCAACCCGTCGCCCAAGAAATTGACGGCGAGTACCGTGATGAGAATTGCGAAGCCGGGCGCGTAAATCAGATAAGCGCGATCTGTACCCACATAACCGCTCGCCTGCGAGAGCATGTTTCCCCACGAAGTCTGAGGCGGCTCCACACCAAATCCTAAATATGACAGAGTCGATTCTGCGACGATTGCAAGAGCAACACCCAAAGTTGCATTCACCATGATTGGACCGAAGATGTTTGGAACAATGTGACGAACAATGACGCGCGTCGATGAAGCGCCCGACGCGCGCGCTGCCTCGATGAACTCCTTCTCTTTGATCCCAAGCACCTCGCCACGCACAATGCGTGCGACGTACATCCAGAACAGACCCGCCAGAACCAGAATGATGGTCGTATCGCCACTTCCGAATCGCTCCAAAGCGATCGCAAGAATCGCAATAGCCGGTACGACAAGAAACAGGTCCGTCAACCGCATCAGCGTTTGATCCGTCGCTTTGCCGAAATACGCAGCGATCGCACCGATTGCAGTTCCAAAGACCGTGGAAATAAGCGCAACAGCGATCCCGATTTTCAGTGAAATCCTCCCGGCGTACAGCAACCGACTCAACTGATCTCTGCCCAATTCATCGGTGCCGAACCAGTGCGACATACGCGGGCCAACTGGACCGAGCAACAAGTCCTGTTCGGTATTGGAGTACGGAGCCACAAGGTTGGCGCCAAAACAAACAATGAACAGAAACGCGAGAACCCCTAACGACACCAACGCCATTTTGTGTCGCAAGAATCGCCGCCGAAATAGCGCCCACTGCGACCGAGCTACAGGACTCGCATGGGCTGCCGTATCAAACGCATGCGAAGCACTCGGCACCAATTCGGACCCGATCAGTCCCGATGGACCAGCACTACCTGGCGGAGAATCTACGAGCGAACGGTGGTCAGGAGTCTCCCCGCTCATGTCACACGCACCCGGGGGTCCATCAATCCATAGAGAACATCTGCAAGCAGATTGAACACCACGATGAATCCGGCAGTCACAACAGTCCAGACAACTAGAACCTCTGCGTCTCCGGCCTGCAACGACCGCACAAACAGTTGTCCCATGCCCGGAATCGAAAAAATCGTCTCAGTGATTATCAATCCACCAAATAACGCACCAATATCAAGAGCCATCACCGTCACTAGGGGCACCAGCGCGTTGCGCAATGCGTGGTGCACAACGACGTCACGGCGAGGCACACCTTTGGCCCGAGCGGTTCGTACGTAATCGGCAGACATCACGTCCAACATCGATGAACGTTGGAACCGACTCCATGACGCAATGATCTGCACCGTCAAGGTCATGACAGGAAGAACCAAGTGCCGCGCGTAGTCAGCCCCAAACCCCTTCTCTGCACCGCTGTGCAATCCGACGAAATAGAACAGCGGTTCATCCAACCCGAGCCATTGTTTCGGCATGATCGCGAGCAGTTCTATGGCCATCAGACCAAACCAAAATGGTGGCATCGCCAGCCCAACGAACGATGCGCCGGTAAATGTGTAATCGAGTACGGAATACTGCTTGAGGGCGGAGTACACGCCGAGCGCAACGGCTGCAAATGCGGAGATCAACACTCCCCAGAAAATCAATTGCACCGTGTACCAAAGCGCCCGCGGAACCATTGCCGACACTTCTTCATTGGTCCGCGAACTCTCACCTAAGTCGCCGTGCGCGGCATCACTCGCCCAACCTAGGTATTGCGTGGGAATCGGATCATCGAGATGTAGGCGCGTTTCGCAACGCGTTACGGCTTCGACGTCTTTCGAGGCCCGCATTTTGACGCAAGGGTCAAATGTCGACCGCACCATCCAAAACAGCAAGAAAGATGCAACAAGAATTACAGGAATAGAGAACAAGAGGCGGCGAGAAATATAAGTCAGCATCGAAGGCATTGGAAGCGTCCTTCAGTTGCGAGCTGCGCCGCTAACGCTTGAGACCCCACTTGTTCATGTTCCAGAACGGCGAAAGTACCGGATTGTCACGCACCGATCCGACAATTTTTTTCGACCACAGAAAAATGTTGGGAAGAGGATCGAGTGGAAGGCTCACCATGTGCTCCGCCATGACAACATCGGCCGCTTTCGAGGCCCTGATGCGTTCCTTGACGTTGGTGTCCACATCGACAGTCTCCAGCAACGGATCAAGCTTCTTGACATTTATGCGCTGGTAGTTCTGCCCGGAATCATCGTTCATCGGACCTGGAATATTCTCCGAACAAGCGATAGTGCAAAGGCCGGGATCTAGAGAGGTTGCAACTTGCGCGTAAAGAGCGACCTGATAATCACCCGTGGGGAGAACTTCACCAAAGAGATCTCCAGCGTCCATGTTGTCAATACTTACCCTGAAACCAGCCGATCGCAGTTGCTCCTGGAGAATCTCCTCAGTCAGTTCACGACGCTTGTCGCCTGCCGTGCTGTTGATCGTGAATGACATTTCCTTGCCATTCTTTTCCCAAAAGCCTTTCGAATTCTTCGCCCACCCTTCGCTCTTCATAAGCGAAGCGACTTTTTTCAGATTGCGCGTATATCCCGCGAACGCTTTCGTGTCGGAATAGCGAGACAAGATCGGCGGATTCAATGTCTGGACGGCCTTATCCACGCCGATATCGGCGAACAATCTCCCAACGAGCGCATCGCGATCGATAGAATAAGCAATCGCTTGGCGCATCGCGCGGCGTTCGAACGGCGGCTTATCGTTATTGATCCAGAGCGCTTCCGTGTTTCCCGTCATCGCGGTAATAGTTGCGCGACTGCCGGGGATACCGTCTTTGATTTTCTCTACCGCATCGAGTTGCGGGGTCGGATAGATCGCAAGGACTTCACCAGACTCAAACGCCTGGAATGACGCACTCGTATCCGTGATGAACTTGAAGATCACCTTGTCAAGCTTGGGTTTCGTACCCCAATACTTCGGGTTGGGCGTGAGTGTGACGCCAACGCCCTTTTCCCAACTCATAAACCAAGGACCGCCGGACCACGCGTACCCGTCTGCCATCTCTGCGGCACGATCCTTGCCCTTCAAGATGTGGCTAGGAAGAATTGCCGCACTGGGCCCAAAAAGTGTTCGCCAACTCGCGAACGGTTCTCCAGCCTTGAATGTCATGACTGCCGTCATTGGATCTGTCGTATCAATCTTGTCGACGTTCATATAACCCGTAGCGTCGTAAATATCTTCGCCATTCACAATCTGGTCCAACGTGTATGCGAAGTCATCTGATGTAATCGGCACACCGTCCGACCAGACGGCCTTCGGATTGATTTTGTAGGTGACAACCTGCCGACCATCCACCGTCTTCACCGTCGGCATACCAGCCATCAACGCGCTAGGAACTTCGGTCCAATTGCCCTTCTTCATCGCGTAGTTGAAGGGGCGCGGAATGGTTTGTTCTTGCATTGTCCATTGACCCCACGAAGACCCGGCGCAGAGGTGGATCCAATCGGCGCAGTCCGCCTCTTGTGACGCACCCAGGACGAGCGTCCCTCCGGTTGGGATCTTCACCTTGCCCGTTGTTCGCGCATCGGCAATACCATTGGTCGCAGCCACGATCAGCGCGCTTGCCAATAAGGCCACCAGCCAACTCACATTCGTGCGACGCATCATTTTTTGTCTCCCGATCAATCGGTGTTGCCGGAGGTATTGCCGGATTCCGGATCAGTCGACGCGGAGTCCAAGAAGGATGGTGGTGAAGGTGAAGATCAATGCCACTATCACGGTAATGCGGTCGAGGTTCCGTTCCACCGCAGTCGATCCCGCCATCGATCCTCCCAACGATCCACCGCCAAACATGTCGGAAAGGCCTCCGCCTCGTCCGGCGTGCAACAAGACCAAGAGAATCAGGCCTAGCGATACCGCGATTTGTAAACCCAGAATGATTGCTGTTACCACGGACTAATCCCCCTTCGAGACGCCAGACGGTAACACGAAGCGGTCCCAAAATCTGGCCTTAGGTCGTAGTCGTTCAGCCCATTTCGCCTCTAGCTGACATCTTGCAGATCGCGCCTAGAAGCGCACGATTCTCGCTAGATCTTCTGGGTCCAGCGAAGCACCGCCCACGAGGGCTCCGTCGATGTCTGGCATGGCCATCAACGCCGAGATGTTTCCCGGTTTCACGCTCCCGCCGTACTGAATGCGTACCGCCTGTGCTGCATCCTCGCCCGCAGCATTAGAGACCGCCCCGCGAATAACGGAAATTGTCTCTTGCGCGTCATCGGGAGTCGCGTTGTGTCCGGTTCCGATTGCCCAGATCGGTTCGTACGCAACAACACAAGTAACGACATCGTCCGGATTCACTCCTGCGAACGCTTCGGCAATCTGCCCTTTGACCTTCCCCACCGTCGCGCCCGCTTCATGCTCCTCGAGGGTTTCCCCAACACACACAATCGGTATCAAGCCATGATTCAGGACGGAACGCACTTTGCGATTCACAATTTCGTCGGTTTCACCAAAGACTTCCCTGCGTTCAGAATGCCCCACAATCACATAGCGAACATTCAACTTTGCCAACATCGACGGGCTCACCTCCCCGGTGAACGCGCCGTCTTTCTCCCAATGGCAGTTCTGCGCCCCGAGTGCCACCGGTATCTCATCGGCTTCAAGAGTGGTTTGGAGTGAGCGCAAATCAGTGAAGGGAGGACAAATAACGATGTCGACCGCGTCGTAGTCGGTCTTCTCGAGCAAGTACGAGAACTTCTGTGCGAATTGGATCGCTGCAAAATGGTCGTGATGCATTTTCCAGTTCGCAGCAATAATCGGTTTACGACCGGTCATCTCTTCCTTCCTTCTCGCAATGCAGCGAGACCAGGGAGGTCGCCCTGTTCGATCAGATGTAGCGATGCTCCCCCGCCGGTACTCACATGGTCCACGCGTTCAGTAAGACCGAACATCCGGAGAGCTGCGGCACTATCGCCGCCACCAATGACCGTGTAACCCCGGCATTCCGCGACAGCATTCGCAACGGTCTTTGTTCCCGCCGCAAACGGCGCCATCTCAAAAACTCCCATGGGTCCATTCCACAAGACCGTCGCGGCCTCGGAGATCAGGTCCGAAAATATTGCGGCCGTTTCCGGACCTATGTCTAGACCCTTCCAACCCTCCGGAACATTCGTACCAACAATTCTGGTGGGTGCCAACTCCGACATCGTTTCGGCGACAACAAGGTCTACTGGAACGATCACGCGTCCTGTCTCGAGCAGGGTTCGGCATTCATCAATACGCTCGACTTCAACAAGCGAATCACCTATCGAGTTACCTTGCGCGGCAAGAAATGTGAACGCCATCGCCCCACCCACAAGGATCGTGTCGCACCGACCAAGCAGTGCATCAATAACACCAAGCTTGTCGCTCACCTTCGATCCGCCCAAGACGGCAACATAGGGCCGCCTTGGAGACTCCAACACTCGCGTGAGCGCGTCGATCTCGTCTGCGAGCAATCGACCAGCTGCGCTAGGAAGCACCCGAGGCGGTCCAATCACGGACGCATGCGACCGGTGCGAAGCGCCGAAAGCGTCATTGACGTAGAGATCGAACCCTTGGGTCAACGAAACCGCGAAGCCAGCGTCGTTCGCCGTCTCTCCGGGGCTAAACCGCAAGTTCTCAAGCATCATGATCTCGCCACCATTGAGGCTCGCAATCATGTCCGTAGCCATTGTCCCAATGGTCTCGGGACAGAAATCGACGCGCTTGCCGAGGAGATCTCCCAAACGCGTTGCAATGGGCCTCAACGAATACCGCGGGTCTGGTTCTCCATTCGGCCGCCCCATGTGACTGCAAACAACAACCGCTGCATGGTGATCCAGCAGCCAACGAAGGGTCGGTAGCGCCGCAGAAATTCGATAGTCGTCAGTGATTTCGCCGTCACGCATTGGCGCATTCAGATCTGCGCGCACCAAGACTCGCGACGCTTTCAGGTGAGGTAAGTCCTCAAGGCGCGGAAGATCCACGGTGAATACCAGCGCCTACGGATCTACTGCTCGCCTATGAAGGAAACCAAATCGATCAAGCGGTTTGAATAACCCCACTCGTTGTCGTACCAGCCGAGCACCTTTACGCTCGGCCCACTCACCATCGTGTCTACAGCGGAGAAAACACAACTCGAAGGGTTACCAACGATGTCCGCTGAAACCAGCGGTTCGTTGCTGTATTCGAGAACTCCCCTGAATGCCGGATCAGCCGCCGCCGCTTCGAATGCCGCGTTCACCTCGTCCACCGATACCTTGCGCGCAAGCGTCGCGACTAGGTCGGTGATCGAACCAGTCGGCGTAGGCACACGCAGCGCCATGCCGTCTAGCCGACCCTTGAGTTCGGGTAACACGGTTCCGATTGCACGTGCCGCTCCGGTGCTGTTCGGAATGATCGACAACGCAGCAGCACGCATCCGCCTTAGGTCCGGCTTTCCGGTCCGCGTCGCTGTTGCCTGATCTTGCAGTTGCTGGTCGCTCGTATACGCATGGACGGTCGTGATCAATCCATGCTCGATGCCAAATCGATCGTGGAGGACCTTGGCCATTGGGGCGAGGCAGTTTGTTGTACACGAAGCGTTCGAGATCACCTGATCCTTGCTGGGATCGAAAACCCCATCGTTCACGCCCATGCAGATCATCGCGTCCGCGTCACCGCTCGGTGCAGAAATTACGACGCGCTTCGCTCCACCGACTAGATGGGCAGCAGCGGTTTCCCTCGTCGTGAACAATCCTGTCGATTCGATCACTACATCTACATCTGCATCGCGCCAAGGAATCGCACTCGGTTCCCGTTCCTCAAGTTTCCGAATCTCCCGTCCATCAATCGAAAATCCGCCATCCGTAGCCAGAACATGATTAGGTAGCACTCCACCCACCGAGTCATGTTTGAGAAGAAATGACATGGTCTCGGAGTCGCCAAACGGATCGTTCACGGCAACCAGTTCGACTGCCGTGTCAGAACCACGCGCCAACAAGGCCCGCGTGAAGGACCTACCGATTCGGCCGAACCCATTTATTCCAACGCGTACCGTCATTTGCCGTTCTCCTGTTTCTCGATCGATCTAAGTTCTGAACCGGACCTTCTATTGCGATCGCCAACCGGCACGGATCGTAACCGGCTAGCGACTCGATTGATCTACGAAGCTTCCTCAGTCGCGATCCACATCGCGATGCCGCACTTGAGGCGGATAACCCTGTTCGCCGATCAACAAAGCCAGCGCCTCGGCTATTGCAACGCTGCGGTGATGTCCTCCCGTGCATCCGATCCCAATGGATAGGTATGCGCGGCCCTCCCGTTCGAA
>SHUZ01000079.1 GCA_009694415.1 Acidimicrobiia bacterium | reverse complement strand
TGCGCTGTAACTACTAGGCCACCCACAACAGGATCATCGATAAGGTTGACGATGCTGAACTCCAAGGGAACCATTCGAACGCCGTCTTTATGCTCCATCACGGCATCGAAACTTGTAATCCCTGGCGTAACCGTTGCATCCTCGATCGCGGCCGCGACACGCACCCGCTGAACAGAACTGGCCCACCGCACCAAGGGGCGCCCTACGACTAGTTCTGGGTCATAACCCAGCATGCGAGAAAATGCTCCGCTTACGCTTAACACGTAACCGTTGCGATCTAACAACATCGTGATCGCTGCCGAGTTGTGCATCAAGCTGCGAAAGAGATCTTCTTCGTTGGTAGCAACCTCGAACCGTCGCCGCTCTGTGACATCTCGAGCGAGAATGATTATTCCGCCAATTGTTGGATCATCGACATGATTGCGGCCCACTAATTCGACGTAGAGCCATTCGCCACTAGCGCAACGAAGTCTCACATCGATCGGACTACCGGTCTCCTTGCCGACTACCGAATCCAACGAGACGACCACGAGTTCGATGTCATCCGGATGGATGAGTTCGAGAGTGCTGCGTCCTACCCAGTCGGCGGCCTTCCATCCGAGCATCCGCTCCGCGCCTTCACTGGCAAATACAAGAGTGCCGAACGCGTCGATAACGAAGATGGCATCGGGAATACCGGCCAACACTTGTTCGCTCCAATTGTCAGCAACCATGGTCCCGTCTCCCCGAGTTGCGCTCGCCTTCACCCTAACGAATGATCCACCCTCGTTTATCGAAACCACTAACCCGGTACTTGAGCAAGTGGTTAAGCAAGCCAACGAGCGACGAACTGATACCGGTATAACGAGAACCGTCGCTTGGACACGGGTGTTTCCGAAGGCAAGTATGAGCGAATGCCGTCGCATCGGGTTACTCCAAGATGAGATACCCAACATCAGTCGACACGGCGACCGCCGCAAATGGTTGGCGGCCGATCCAGCCGCCGTTCACCCCAACGACATCCGCGTGGTCGCAATACCTCGATTCGCTGCAGCGACGTATCCGAGGAATGCACGGACTCTGGATCGAAGCTCTCGCCACGATGAATGCTGAACAGGTAAATCACTTTGAACGGGCCGGGGTATTGCCCATCGCCTTCACGCTCAATCACATGCCGCGCATGGAAGACTTTGCGCGAGCGATTCTTAGTTCAGGCACCATGATCTGGACCGATGAAGGTTGGGCAGAGCGGACAGGAATTGCAGTTGACGACATTGGCAAAGACACGACCGTTGCCGAGATGGAATTGCAGCGAATCGGGGATTACCCCGCGTTCGTGGAATACGCGCACTACGTGTTCTCCGCTACCGAGAACTGGCTAGATGAACTCGACCCCGACGCTCTTGGAGAGGTGATGTTCGGAGGCGTGTATCCGCCTAGCGCCCTGAATGCCTATATCCACCGAGTTGTGCGCGATGAAAAGATATTGCGCGTAGACGCCATCGAATGTTGGATCTATCAACATGGCATTCGACACCTCGGCGAACTCGAGCACGCTCGTGCCCTTGTAGGGCTCGGAGGACTCACTTCTTGAAACGCTGCGCCTGATGGCAACGATGCGACAATCGGTATTCATTGAACGAGCTGCCGACGACGTATGGAACTTGCTTCGAGATCCAGCGAGCGTGACTACCTGGTTCCCTCAAATGACGGATGTGAATATCGATGGAACCGAACGCCGCATCACGCTGGCCAGTGGCCTCACACTGATCGAGACCATCGTCTCCAACCGCGACGACCTACGCCGCTTCCAGTATCGACTTACCGGTCCGCTACCGATCGAATCACACTTGGGCACGATCGATGTGATCGCAGATGGCGACAGCCGCTGCGTGGTGGTCTACTCAACCGATGTGATCCCCCACGCTCTTGCATTTGTGCTCGACGGTGCGGTAAGCGACGCGTTAGTCAACCTCAAGAACTTGATGGAGAAGTCCTAGTGGGTCGCAAGATCTTGTTCATCACCACCGACCAACAGCGATACGACAGTCTCGGTTGCAATGGCGGCACGATTGCGCGCACGCCTGTAGTGGATGGACTCGCCGCAAACGGCGTCGTCTTTCGCAGAGCTCACCCGCAAAATGTTGTGTGCATGCCATCGCGATCGACGATGATCACTGGGCAAAATCTCAGCACGCACGGGGTGTGGATGAACGGCGTACCGCTTCCAGCCGACGCGCCGACTGTTGCTGGCGTATTACACGATTCCGGATATCGCACAGCGATCATTGGCAAGGCTCACTTCGAACCGTTTCTGGACCCGTTTCTGCGCTTCAACGAAAACCGCATGGGGATAAATGAAAATGTTGAAGGTCCGCATCGCGGATTTGATCACTTGGAGTTCGCCGCGCACGGCGCAGTCGGCCTGAATCACTACGCGCGATGGCTTACGCGTGAGCATCCCAACCATGTGTTTTCTTATTACCCCGCCATAGACATAGGAAGCCTCGAGGTGAATCCGACAGGCGGCGGCGACACAGACGCGCCGCAGACCGGCCACAACCAGATTCCGCGCGATCTGTATCACACCGATTGGGTGGCCGACCGTACGATCTCTTGGCTGGATGGGCTAGCGGCGGATGACGACTGGTTCTGTTGGATGAGTTTTCCTGATCCACACCACCCGTGGGATCCACCGGCATCTGAAGTCGGTCGCGTGAACTGGCGCGACCTGGATCTGCCCGCTGGGTTTACGGAAGACATCGATGAGCGCGCAGCGATTCTTGATACGAAGCCGCGCCACTGGCGTAAGTGGTGGGACGGTGAACTTGTTTCTAACTATGAAGCTCCGGCGCGGTGGGTGCCGGCGACCTTGACTGCCGATCAAGTGCGCGAGGTGAACGCTCGGACCCATGTCGAGAATGAACTGATCGATGAGGCAATCGGACGCGTGCTTGGTGCCATTGCCGCGCGCGGGTGGGACGACGACACGGACGTAATTTTCACGACCGACCACGGCGAACTGCAAGGTGATTTTGGTTTCCTTTTCAAGGGGCCGTACCATGTCGATGCCCTGATGCGTATTCCGTTGGTGTGGCGGCCAGCGCCATCTTCGGGCGTTAGCGCGGCAGCAGTCGAAGCGCCTGTTGGACTGATCGACCTCGCTCCTACCTTTTGTGAAATCGCCGGTGTCGCGGTTCCCGAATGGATGGAGGGTAAACCTCTCCCGTCATCGCCGGAAGCCGCAAAAGATCAAGGGAGGGAAAGGGTGATGACGGAGTGGGACAGCCGTCACGCGACTGGCGTTGAAGTTCACCTGCACACGATTCACCGCGACGGCCTTACCTGTACGACTTACGAGCCTGGAACTGTGCACGAGGGCAATGAGGGCGAACTGTATGACCACGCTGAAGATCCGCAGCAGTTCGTGAACCTCTGGGACGATCCGTCACGGCGCGCACTGCGGGATGACCTGGTGGACGACCTACGAGCAAACACGCCGGAGTGGACGCAACCCAAAAGAGCCCCGCAAGCCCCCGTCTAGCCAACCCCTCAGGGCGATCTCGGCACGTTTCGGGCCCTATAAGGGCCTCGAACGTGCCGAGATCGCCCTGGAAGTTGGGCTTCGGGTTTTGGAGTTGCGCTAGTCCGACCGGGCTGCCTCTGCTGGTGCTTCGTTCATTCGGGATTCGATGTCAGATATGTCTACGAGTTTCACGGTCAGCGTCTTCGTTTCTCCGTCACGCTTTACCGTAATCACAACTTCGTCGCCAGCCTTGTGCGCGCCGATTGCTTTGCCGAGCGCCGCCGGATCTGCAACTTCGACATCGTCAACCTTTGTGATCACGTCTTCCATTTCGAGACCTGCTTCGTCAGCCGGTCCACCTGGAACAACACGCATCACCACGCTGCCATCGCCGGTGCCGGGACTAACCAGTACGCCCAATACCGCGCCGCGCAATTCGGGCTGCGATCCATCTTCGCCGCCTCGGCCTGGCATCTCGGGCATCTCACCATCGCGACCAAACGGAAGCTGAGGAAGCCCTCCTCCTCCGGGGCCGCCGAACGGCATGCGTGATCCATCACCTGGTCCGCGGCGTTCTAACTCCGACATCTCGTATCCGCCATCTCCTTCATCATCGGACTCTCGACCGACTGCCCAGCCAGCGAGAAATCCAACAAGTCCAACCGCTACTGCGACGACAACAACAAGTGCCCACTGCGGCAACCCGCCACGAGCCTTCGAAGCCGCTGCGGCACCATCGCCATTGTCGGATGCCGGTTCGTCGGCAGTCGGGGGCGTGCCGGATGTAAGTGAATCCAATTGGTCGTTGTCGTCGTCGCTCAACAGAACGTCCTGTCTCTCAAATGAATGAACTCGGAACTAGAGGACCCGAATCATGCCACCGGTTTCCTGAAGGTTTCATGAGAACAACGCGACATGGGTTTTCCGAGTGAAAAGGGTGTCACCGCTCGATATCTACCGGGAAACGGTCGAAATAGAAATCGAATCGTTTGCGGACGACATCGGGATCTAACCCGAAGTCGCCCTGGAGGTCATAGCTGACTTGCCCAAACTTTCCCCGCGGGTGATCTGCCATAAACGTCGCTAACTCACCTCTTGCCCGATCCGTAAACGGCAGACCGGCACGGCTGTAAATCTCTCCCACTGTCGCAAGGTCGTCTGCCATGAATGTATTGAAGTTGATGTCGAGCACACGGTCATGTGGGAGAAGGTGGGAATCGCGGACAACCGCACGCATGAGTTGTTCGATACGATCTACCCAGTAGGTCGAGAGAATGTCGGGTTCAATCGAGTGCCTTCGGACACGATCGCCGTACGCAAGCATCGTGATCGCAGATTGAATAACCGAGACGGGATCCCTATGGGTAACAGCGAAGGTTGCGTCGGGAAATGTCAGGACTAGCGGCCCGATCTGTTCTAGGTGTTGTGGCGATTTGAGTACCCATCTACGCGGTCCGCGTAACCACGTGAGCGCCTGGAGCACCTTGCGAACGTATGAGTAATGCGGGCGCTGATCCAACGCAAGATAGTGGTCTCTCCAGGTTGGAACGCGCGCCAACCACTCGAGTGTGTACGAAGAAAAATCGAGGTCCTGCAACTCGATTTCCTCTTCGATCAACTGCGGATGCCCGTCATGCATTACTCGCAACAGCGGAACCATCGCGACCTGCGCTTCATAACTTCTCATTGATCGGAGATAACGACGATCGACGCCATCAATCCCGGGACCTCGCCCCGGCGCCGGTATTGGCTCAAGGCTTTCCCAAGACGGAAGCGCGCGGAAGCGCGTGTCCGATGCGATCAAGTTCACGAGATGTGTGGTCCCCGACCGCGGGAGGCCAACAACAATCACCGGCGGTTCAAGTTCGATGTCCATAATCTCTGGATGGCGAAGCAGCAGATCGGTAAACAGGAGCCGCTGACACAGCAGCCGAGTGAGTCGGTCGTGGACGTTCATGCGGCCAAGTTCGTTCAGGCCCACATCTAGTTCGACAGCGACGATCATGGCGTCGAGGCGGGCCACGAAATCATCTGCGCCGAAGTCCGAACACCCAGTGCGTTGAACGGCGGCGGTCATCAACTGATCACGATCGAAAACCAGTTGCCGACTCTTGGCGTATTCGATAGCCGCGCGTTGAAACTCAGTCTGTTGTGGATTGCACAGGTCTTCGATGCGTATTGGATCAACAGTCGCGCGACTCGCCGTCATTGATCCTCGATGCTCGCAAGCCGATTCCCTGCGCTCGCACATTCGCCTTCGAGCCAGCGGGTAAGCCAGAAATTTTCGTTGCCATGTTCGACGAGAAGGGCGGCATGCGCGTCGCGATACACACACAGCGCGCCCACGTGTGACTCATCCACAGTCAATGCCATCTCTGCGAGACGCACGCTGCTTAGCGCATCGCCCTCGACCAGGAGTGCGGCAGCGCGAGCAGCTACTGCATCCGCGCCACCGGCCATCTCGACTAGTTCGGACCAGCCGTGCTCGGGAGACACTGGATAGAGCTCTAGGGTCGAACGCTGGTGGAACCAACCGCCGTACCCCTCCCAGATCGCGCGCAAACTCCAGTCGAGACGCCCATAGCCCTGTGCGAGTTCAAGTTCGTCAGGGAACCGAAGGGTGCGCATCGTTTCCCATACGTCTTCGCCGCGATTCATGGCGTCGACAGTTGCGTCATGCATCCACTTCACTCCGTCGCGAATGCGTTCCAATTCGGCACGCACTTCGGCAGCGCCAGTCACAGGTCCGTGATGACCTAGGAGAAGCACCTCGGGCTCGAGGTCGATCACCCGTTGCACGGAATCTAGAAATGCAAGTGCGAAGCGCAGCTTGTCCCCTCGGACTGTTACGAGATTGGGGACATGACCAAAAAGTGCAGAGAACATGTTGCCCACTAATGCGATGCGTTCGTCGGGAAGCCAGACCACGAGCGAGTCAACGGTTTCTCCACCGGCAACTGAGATGAGTTCGAAGCGACGACCGCCTAGTTCGAACGCATAGCAGTCATCGAATAACACATCGGGCGTTACGTATGAGGGCTCTGGGGGAATCTCCACATTGCCACCGCGCACGTAGTCGGGTTGTCCCATCACCGCGGCAAAGAATGGCAACGAGCGGCGAATGCGGAAGGCATGTATCCGGTGGTCGTCATCCTGGCATGGTGCGTTGTTGCGTTGCGCGACGAATGTCGTGGTGGGTTCGCGAAACAGGCCGACACCACCGAGGTGATCGGTGTGGCTTTGGGTGAGGATCAAATACTTGGTAGGAGCATTGCTGACGGCGTCGAAGTTCCGCTTGTGTGTCTTGGACTCGAACCACATTCCTGTGTTGACGACTATTCGTCCCTCGTCGGTGACAATCATGTACGCATTCGAAAGACCTGGAGAACACCAGATGCCCGCACCTTGGTCGATCGCTTCGCTGGCCGATGCAGGTCCTACACCGAAGAAACCTGGCTGGTCGCGTACGTACTCGGTCACCATGCGGTCAACGTCATTCCTGTCCAGTCCATGCGAGAGGTGAGTCGTCACCAAGCACAGCGCCGTCTACTAGTTCGCGTTGGGATGGCTTCAGTGGTGCGCCTGGGCGCATTAGAACACGCGCATCATCACCGCAATAACGCACGCTGATTGCGCGGCGCCGAACTGTCGCGGAGTGATTGCCGCCCGCCGCGTGCAGAGTTCGAGCATGGTGAACGGTGATGTCTCCTGGCGCCGTGTCAAACGAGATGAGTTCGACTTCGCCCGCCGCCGCAAGAGCATCGATGTCAGGCACCAATTCACCTTCGGTGCCGGGGATTGCCATTTCGCTCACGAAAAGGTTGGGCCGGAAGGTCGCGTCCCAACGATGGGAACCCTTGACGAATAACACTGCACCGGTGTCGGCAGTGACTGCATCGAGTGGACACCAGGTTGTGCACAACTGTTCACCTTGCACATGGAAGTAGCCCAGGTCTTGGTGCCACGCCGTGCGTTCGATGGTGCCTGGTTCCTTCACAAGCACACTGTCCTCATAGAGCCGGACGTTCTGCGCACCGAGCAACGCGCCGACGATCGCGGCCAATGGAGACCGAAGGGCGAAGTTACGAAACTCAACTTGATCACGCCAGTGATCGACTCCGCTAAGAAACCGCCCACGCGCCAGACCATTCTCCTGACCATCATCGGTGAGAATGCGCTCTCCGGACTCTGCGATCGCACGACTCATCTCCGTAAGGTCGGCGCTGGCAGTGCCTACGATTGCTTCCTCAACTGGCGCCGACATAGCCTCGAGCAGCGACGTCGGCAATACACCGCGAAGACAGACCACTCCGTCGGACCAGAAGGTTTCGATGTCGGACAATGTCACCACGGGATTGCTCATGACATCTAACCCTGCACCGAGTATCCGCCGTCGACGGCAATTGTTTGCCCTGTAACGAATGACGCCGCCGGACTTGCTAGAAAGCAGACCACACGCGCGACTTCTTCGGGGGTGCCGATTCGGCGCATCGGAGTGCGGTCGAGGATTGGACCGGTCATGGACGCTATGTCGAGCATTGGTGCCGTCATGCCGGTGGCAACTAAACCCGGAGCTACTGCATTGACACGAATGCCATCGCTTGCCCACGCAACCGCGAGCGTCTTGGTTAGACCGACGATTCCGGCTTTTGCGGCGCCGTATCCCGGAGTCATTGCAATGCCGAAAAGCGCCGCCATCGAAGCGACGCCAATCATGCTTGCGCCGCCATCGAAGGCACTTGCAGCGAGCAACCCGCGGCACGCGGCCGCCATTCGGAACGCGCCGGTGAGGTTGATGGCAACGGATTCTGCAAACACTTTCGGTTCATATTCGCTGCGGCCCCCTGGCAGCACCTCGCCCGCGTTATTCACGAGAACATCTAGTGCTCCAAGCGATTCAGCGACGCGATCTATTTCGGCAGATTCGGTGAGCCGACAACGCATGTATTCGAACGGGCCGAGATCGATGTCGTAGTCGGACGCCGCCGCGCGCGTGCCGGTGACGGTTACGAGCGCCCCAGCGGTAAAAAACGTGTGGGCGATTGCGTTCCCTATGCCGCTGGTTCCACCTGTTACTAGGACGCGAGCAGCGGAAAAGTCGAAGACGGTGTCGTGATTAGACATGCATGTTCACCAGACCGGTTCCCATCGCCTTGTCTCGTGGGAGCGGTACATCGCGAGCGCGGTCCGCAGTTCGCCGACCGCTACTTCGGGACCGGCGGCGAGAGGGGTTCCACGCAGAACGGCGGATGCGAAATCCGCGAGTTCACCTTCGTAGGACAGTAAATAGTTGCCTTGTCCGACGACGGTACCCCGGGGCTCGGTGCCGTCATAGAGTTTCACGCGGCCGATGCCGTCTACAACGAGTTCACCCTTTGTGCCGGTGACACGAAAGAGGGGGTCAGGACCGAGGGGGCCGGGCGCGAGCATCGAATCGAATACCGCTACAACACCCGAATCGAACATGCACAGGGCCCGACAAAGTGATTCGGGCTCCATGCCGGGGAAGGGGTGGCCAACCACTGCAACGACTTCGATGATTTCGCCTAGCCACATGCGCAGCGGCCGTATCCAGTGAGATCCAGCGTCCATCACAACGCCGCCGCCCGCAGCTGCCTGCGAGAATCGCCACGGATCGTCGCCGCCGAAAAATTCTTCGAGGGGTGGTACGAAGTTGCAAGCGCGTGCAGTAATTACTTCGCCTATCGCTTCCTGGGCGAGCAGATCGGCGACGAGGTTGATTTCGGGCCAGTACTGCGCGTTCTCTGCAACCATAAACACGGTGTTCGAGGAACGCGCTACGGCAAGAATCCGTGCGCAGGCTTCGGGCGTTGGGGCCATCGGCTTCTCGAGGAGTACGTGCATCCCTGCATTCAGACATTCGGTAGCAACTTCTTCGTGAAGGTGATGGGGCAGCATGAGGTCGACGGCGTCGAAGGTGTCGCTTGCAAGCGCGGCACTAAGATCCGTGAACGCGAGTGCACCTGTCTCGGCGGCTAGCGCATTTGCGCGCGCTGGATCGATGTCTACCGTTGCGGTCACTTCGATCTCGGGGACGCTGGCTTCTATCGCTCGCAGATGCCACGATGCGATGGCACCGCATCCGACCATCGCTAGCCGTACCTTGTCGGTCACCGGTCTCCTCCCACCTCTCGGGGCTATCAGCGTACGCGAGCAAACGAGATCTACATCCCAGGCCGCAATCTAGTTATAACCTCACCAAAGATTCACGGTTGCAGAAACTCTTGAATCATTGTTGCGAGTTGTTCGGGCTGTTCTTCTGGGATGAAGGTACGGCTATTATTGATGATCTAGAAGCGTCCCTGCGGGAGCAACTCTGCGAGCAGCCGTCCGTGTTTCTGCGGGAAAAGTTTGTCGTTATCCGCCCAGATAACCAGCGCGGGTCGGTTGAAACTTGGAAGTCGTTCCGCTGTGGCGGCGGGTATTTATCGAACGCGTCGCACGACGTGAGGACCACACTGGTGATCCGCTCGGGGTGGTACGCGACTAAAGATTGGGCAACCGCTCCACCTGTGTCGTCGGCCACGATGGTCGTGTTGTCTAGTTCCAACGCTGCGAGAAATGCGGCGACAATCGCTGCCAAGCCGGGAAGAGACATATCTGTCGAGGGATCGAGCGGATGGATATGGGAACCGAATG
>SHUZ01000078.1 GCA_009694415.1 Acidimicrobiia bacterium | reverse complement strand
TCGGAAAGCGATCCCTCGCCTGCGAACCCCACGACAGCGTCGGCCTCTGGCAACGCAGCAGCAAGCTCTTCGCCATATCGCTCTGCCATGCAACCCGTAAGAACCAACCGCGCCCCGTCGCGCTTCTTGTCAGCCAACACAAGGGCGACATCGATCGATTCTTGACGGGCTGCTTCGATGAATGCACACGTGTTCACGACGATCAGATCGGCATCTTCAGGGCGGCTCGCGGCTGAGAGCCCGTCATCGATCAGCGAAGCAACGACCTTGTCCGAATCGACAGCATTCTTGGGACATCCAAGCGTTTCGACGTAGTAGGTCTTGTTCACAAAGCCAATCCTAACGGCGGCACAATGCCCCACCCCTGCGAGCGCTTGTCGTGTAACGCACCGTGGAGGTGCATTCTCCGACAAACGGCGATGGGGTATGTAACCCTGTAGCGCCTTCGATGGTCTGATCTATGCCGCTCCCCGACTGGGCAACCAATCGAGGATCGGCACAGGAGCCGCATCACACCGGCACAGAAGCCGGACGAAGGTGATCGGCACCCCGCCGTAACCACTGGCTGCGGCGGGCTCTGGAGGTGACTAGATGTACACATTTGCCATCGTCGCCCTTCTAGGGCTGGCGACCGTGAAACTTGTGGACGTTCTCTGCGACCACGTTTCAAGTCTCCGCCCTGTGCGGTCGATACTTACCTTTGTCATAGCCATCGGTGCCGTCTGGGCCCTCGACTTCTCGATGTTCGAGAGTTGGGGCGCAACGGTCCGTAACAACGAACTTGGAATGGTGATCACAGGAGCCTGCGTGGCTGGCTTCACGGTTGCGTGGAGGGCGGCGTTTGCCTACCTCACCCATGACCGTGCAGAAGTCGATGAAACTCTTGGCGGTCATACGACGTTAAAGAGAGCAGCCTGACCAACAGGCCCAAAGAACCGAAGTCGCCGCCAACGCTGTCGGTGACAAGAGGACCCTCGAGGCGCCCCTAGGGGCGCCTCGGGCGCGTTCTATGCGTCAGCCACCTGCATGGCCTCGAACTCCTCGACCGTCATGAGGACGCTTCGAGCCTTCGATCCCTCACTCGGACCAACAATGCCCTTGCGTTCCATCAGGTCCATAAGACGACCCGCACGAGCGAAGCCGACCCGCAACTTGCGCTGCAGCATGCTCGTCGATCCAAGCCCGCTACGCACAACGAGTTCCATCGCTTCGGCAAGCAATTCATCGTCGTCATCGGTATCGCCGGCTCGGCCTAATCCAACATTGGCTTGATCTCCCTGGAGACCTTCGATGTACTGCGGGACTTGAACTTGGCGTCGCCAATGCGCAACGACCTTCCGAACACATTCTTCATCTACCCACGATCCTTGAATGCGCTGAGCGCGCGACGACGAGGCCGCCAACAACAGCATGTCGCCATTACCAATGAGTTTCTCCGCGCCAGGCTGATCGAGAATGACCCGTGAATCAGCAAGCGTGCTGACCGAGAACGCAAGCCTGCTCGGAATGTTCGCCTTGATAACGCCGGTGATCACATCGACAGAAGGACGCTGTGTAGCAATAACAAGGTGGACTCCAACGGCGCGCGCCATCTGAGCGATCCGACAGATGCTCGTCTCCACGTCACGTGCGGCGACCATCATCAGGTCGTTTAGTTCGTCGACAACAAGAAGAATGTACGGCAGCCGTTCGTATTGCTTTCCATCGACAGGATCAGGATTATCGGCCGTAGGCAGCTCTCCACGGTCGTACATCGCGTTGTAACCGGCGATGTCGCGCACACCTACGCCAGCCAAGAGGTCATACCGCATGTCCATCTCGCGCACGGCCCAGTCGAGAGCATTCGCTGCCTTCTTGGGATTCGTAACAACTTCGGTCAATAGGTGTGGCAGGCCGTTGTACGCCCCGAGCTCAACGCGCTTGGGGTCTATCAGGATCATGCGTACTTGTTCTGGGGTGCAACGCATCAAGATCGATGTGACGAGACCGTTGATACAACTCGACTTGCCCCCACCGGTCTGGCCTGCGATGAGCAAGTGCGGCATCATCGAAAGGTTGACCATCTGAGCCTTGCCCGCGATGTCTCGCCCAATCCCGACTTCCATGGGATGCGTCGCTTGCTTCGCTTCTGGCGAGGTGAGGACGTCGCCGAGCGTTACGAGTTGACGCTGCTTGTTCGGCACCTCGACACCAACCGCCGAGCGACCTGGTATTGGAGCCAAGATCCGCACATCGGAACTCGCCATCGCATAGGCAATGTCATGGCTTAGTCCTGTGATGCGATTTACCTTCACGCCTGGAGCAAGTTCGAGTTCATATCGTGTGACGGTAGGACCGACGGTCTTGCCGATAAGGCGTGCGTCTACTCCAAAGTCCTTTAGCGTCGCCTCAAGAACTTCGCCACCCTGGTCAACCATCCTTAGGTCCACCTCTTTGGCTGCGCTCCGCTTGAGGAGATCGCGTGGGGGCAATACCCAGTCGCCGTGCCCATATGCACTCAGATCGATCGCCATCTGACCCTTGTCGGCTTCAACCGCACTGATGTCTGCAGCATTCACCTCTGGCATCGGCGCAGGCGACACCTCTTCTTGTTCGTCTTCATCATCTACGACTATCGATGCGACGGCATCCTGCTCGGTCTCATCTTTCGCTTGGTCGTAGACGCCTGCGTTGTCCACGGTTACTCGCCTTGCAGGAGCAGGCGCTTCGTCTTCAGTAAGACCTTCAACCGTCGCTTCGACCGTAGGACGCGCGAACTTGGCCAACTTGCGCACCGCACCGACAAGCACCTCAACAGATCTGCGTATAGAAACGCCCGGAGCTAGCAGCGCGCCCAGAACCAAAACCGCAACCAGGACTACGGACGCGCCAACTATGCCGAGTCCCGATACCAGCACGCCAGAGGTCGCAGCTCCTAGATAACCACCGGCATCCCGTAATTCTTTGACACCCGAAGACAACGGTGGCGCGCCGCCAATGACATGCAGCAGCCCAACCCCGGCGATCACCACGAGGACTACGCCGATTGCGACGCGCAACGGCGGTGCGGCGGTGTCCGCATCTTCACCGCGGTGTGAAATAAGCAAAAGTGCCGCCGCGAGAAATGATGCGGGAATCAGGAAGGCGCCGTTCCCGAGCATGGCGGTCACGGCTGCCGCTATCCCGGAACCGATCGGGCCTGCCATGTCCGTCGCCAACGCGAGAGCGGTGATTAGGAACCCTGCGATTAGGCCAAGAGCAATTGCATCGACCCCGTGACCCTGCAGTTGTTCCCTAGCGGAATCGCCAAGAGCCGAGCGTTTCGTAGGCTTCTTCGCCACCCTCGAAGCGCGCGAACGCTTCGGAGGCCGCTTAGAAGATCGGGATGCCGGTCGGCGTCCGGATTTGGTAGTCGCCACGCCCTAAACCGTAACACCAACAACACCAGCCACAAAGGGATACTCAACCATCCCTGGCATCGGCCTTTGCACTGGTTAAACCAGCGTTTTCGGGCTATTCCTGGTCTGTGGCCAGTTCAACCGTCTTCTCGAACCAGTCGTGCTGCTCGTGAACACGCATCCCAGCATCTGCATAAACCTGGGTCATCTCGGGCGCTAAATCTGCGTCGATCGAGACGAGCACCCGCATTTGTCCCCTATCGCGCAACGTCTCGAATGCGTCGCGTAACAATGCCGGCCCCACTCCGCGACGGCGCCATCCCGGTAGCACTGCGAGTGAACTCATATATCCGGTCTGTCCCACGTCATAGACGAGCACGACTCCGACTATCAGATCCCCGCCCAACGCGACCCGCCAGAGAGTTGGGTCAAATGCGGGATGCTCGAGACGTAGCTCCAACCACTCTTCAAAACGACGGTTCGTGTAGCGGCCATGTCCCGAATACACGTCGAGCATCATCGAACGCACGGCTCGCTCGTCGGCTGGCGTGTAAGCCCGAACCTCAACACCTTCGGGTGGATCAGCCGCTTCCGGTGGCCTGTGTTCAAGGTCAATCTTGAGGCGTAGCGCAGCCCTCACAGGCTGGAACCCGCGCCTTTCGAGAAGCTCCCGTTTCCCCTCGTTCACCCGCGAAGTAAATATGCCCAAGCGCATCTCGCGTCCTGCCGCTACCTCTGCCGCTCGATCTTCGATGACTCCAATCAAGTGGTTCCCTAGACCGCGTCCCTGATACTCAGGCAACAGGAACGCGTCGGCCTCGATGTCTTCGCCGGGCAGCGCTTCCCACACATACGCATAACCAACAATGCGTCCCGTCGGGCCGGTTAGCACCCACGCGTCGTGCCCAAGATTGAACCGCGGACGCTTCCAATCATCGAGAAGGTCGTCCTCTGTGAAGTCCGGTTCCCCAAAGTCGGCAATGTCCTCTGCCACGACCACCTGGGCGATCGCTTCAGAATCCCGCGAGCCGGGGTGTCGCACGAAATATCCGGTAGGCAGTTCCACGGCTACATCAAAGCGCGGGCGAGTACCCGCCGTCGACCGGATAGACCTGCCCTGTAATCCATTCCGACGCATCGCTGCACAACAACACGGCCAAAGGAGCACAATCGTCGACTCGGCCGATCCTGCCGACCGGGTATGCACGAGCCAACTTGTCCTCTAGTTCGGGGTGTTTTTCGATTGCATCATTCAATTCTCCATGGTTCATCGTTCCGAGCGCGATGCAGTTCACTGTCACTCCGTCACGACCAACTTCGGCGGCAAGTCCACGCGAGAATCCCATCGCAGCGGCCTTAGCTGCTCCATAGACAACTTGCTTGCGTTCGCCACGACGGCCAGCATCGGAAACGATCGTAAGTATCCGACCCCATTGCTGGTCGATCATCGCGGGCAGGTAGGCACGGGTCACGTGCAACACAGCGGCCATATTCAAACGAATCATGGGATCCCAATCTTTGGGACCTGACTCGACGAACAACTTCACTTGGAATCCGCCGGGCGGAATGCCAGCATTGTTAACGAGAATGTCGACGGGTCCGGTCTCTTCAACCATGCGCGTTACCTGATTGAAGTCACAAACATCGGCAACCACGGGGTGCGCAATGCAGTTCTCCCCGAGGATCTCGTTGCAAACGGATTCGGCGCGTTGCGCGTCTAGATCGTTCACCCATAGTTCCGCACCCGCTCTGGCCATCTGCATCGCTATTGCACGGCCGACGCCGTTCCCGGCTCCAGTCACCAGAGCTTTTCGGCCAGAAACAAAGTTGGACCAGTCACGAATCATCGCGCGTCAAACTTCCATTACGACGGGGATCACCGCTGGCCGACGGCGCGTTCGTTCGTTAATGAACTTTCCGAGCGTGCGTCGGGCATGTCGACGAATGGTCTCAGCATCGGTAGAACCATCCGCTACCACCTTTGCGATCGCGTCACGAACGGCAGCCTTCGCCTCATCCAGAAGTTCTTCTGCCTCGGGTGCGTATACCCAACCCTTCGTTGCGATCTCGGGACCCGTCACGATGTCTCCGCTTCGCGAATCGATCGTGATGATCACCACAACGACACCTTCTTCGGCGAGCTGTCGACGATCGCGCAACACGCCTTGGCCAATATCGCCGACAATTCCATCGACGTATAGGTACCCGGACGGCACTGCTCGGCGTTCCACGGTCACGCCTTCTTCGTCGAGCGTAAGAACATCGCCGTCTTCGCAGACGAGTACGTGTTCCGGCGCAACGCCGCTCATTTCAGCGAGTTCTGCGTGGTGGACCATGTGCCTGTACTCACCATGTACCGGCACAAACCATTCCGGAGAGAGCAGATTGATTACAAACTTCAGCTCTTCCTGTGACGCGTGCCCAGAAACATGCACAGGCGCATTTCCGCCGTGCACAACCTCTGCTCCCGCGCGATACAGGGAATCAATTACCCGACTAACACTCGTTTCATTGCCGGGAATCGCATGCGCAGAAATCACGACAACATCGTCTTTGTCGATCTTGACCCACTTGTGTTCATGCGCTGCCATGAGCGACAAAGCACTCATCGGTTCCCCCTGTGAACCAGTACAGACAATGCAGACTTCTCCTGGAGGGCGCTCCGTAGCTTCTTCAATTTCAATTACACGATTCGATGGGATCTTGAGCATCCCCATCTCGCGAGCAAGCGCGACGTTGTTGATCATCGACCGACCCACAAAACAGATTTGGCGCCCGTTCGCGAGCGCCGCCTCAGTGACCTGCTGCACGCGGTGAAGATGCGAAGCGAAACTCGCAACGATAAAACGCTTGTCTTCGCGTTCGCGGAAGAGCGCGCGCATCGCCGCGCCAACCGTCGACTCCGAAGGCGTGAATCCCGGTCGCTCTGCGTTGGTCGAATCGGAAAGCAAGAGTCTTACGCCGCCAGGGCGACACGCGATCTCGCCGAGTCGCGCGAGATCGGTCCTGCGACCATCTACGGGCGTGAGATCTAACTTGAAATCGCCGGTGTGCAGGATCGTGCCGTGCGGCGTGTGGTACGCCGCCGCGAATGCGTGGGGAACGGAGTGCGTGACCGGAATGAACTCGACGTCGATTGGGCCGATACGACGGGTCTCGCCGTCAGCGACCGGTATGAACTCCGTGCGTCCGAGCATCCCCGCTTCTTCGATGCGATTACGAGCAAGGCCGAGAGAAAGAGGAGATCCATAAATCGGGCAACTGACATCACGCAACAGGTACGCAAGTCCACCCGCGTGATCTTCGTGTGCGTGAGTGAGGACTACACCTTCTACGTCGTCCGCGCGCTCGCGCAGGTATGTGAAGTCGGGCAGGATTAGGTCTACACCTGGCATATCGACGTCTGGGAACATAATTCCGCAATCAACGACGATGATTCTGCCTTTTACTTCGATGCAGAAACAGTTCCTGCCTATCTCTCCAAGCCCGCCGAGAAAGACGATCCGGACAGGCTTAGGCGCCTTGGGCGATTTTTCAGTTCGTTTGGGTTTTGTCATCGCCGTGGCAGGGTAGCAACCATCGCGCTATCGGGTTAGAGAGATTGGTATCAACGCAGAAGCCACGTCTGAAACTATCGGCCACACGATCCCGAATGCCCCTTCCTTGGCAGCCCTGCGCCACGATCCCTCGCCCCGAACGAGTGCAACAGATGTCGCCGCACCGGGCTCAAGATCGACAATTCCCCATGCAAGTACGAGGACTGAGCGGTCACGGCCAATCGCACTCATTATGACAACAGCAACTTTGCAACTGTCTGCAGTGCTCGCTGGGCATCGCACGGGCAACATGGGTACCGGATATACATCAAGTGGTCCTTCGACGGCTAACCGCGTCTTGAACACCGTCTCCCGAGCGTCCAGGAATGTTTGGAGTCGTTTCGGCCTACCGGTGATCAACCCGTCTACGCCCATATCGAGCAGACGGCCCCACTCCGATTCCACATCGTCGTCATTCCCATTGAACCACGCCCAAACAGCACCACCATCGTCGTGTGCATCCGAAACGAACTGCCGTGTCAACACTTCGATACCGGAATAAACGGGCGGCACTTGGATCGTGTCATACGGCAATTCACCGCGATCAATAAACCATTGCGTCACAACGCCTAGGCCGGGAGCGGTCGGGATATGGGGAGCGACCTCTCTGAAGTGCTCCATGATCTCATCGTCGAACGACACAACCATCACACGATTCGCGCGGTCGTACTCGTCAATCAAAGTGGCCACCAAATCTGCGGCGGCCATACCGTTAGGGCCGTCCTTGATCTCGATATCAAGAAGTCGATGAGGAAACCTCTCAAACACTTGGCGCAGAGTTGGTATCCCAAAGTCATCGGGTTCGTATCCTGACGGCGTCACGCGATCCCCCGAACGCACGCCCCTGAACATATATTCCTCCGTTGGCCGATCATGACAACTCCAACACTCAGGAACGAACCAGTACGCGTTGTCGAGAGCCTGAAGTTGCGCGGCGGTCAGGTCACCAACCGCACCGGTTGCGCCGGTTGTGCGATCGACGGCGGCGTCATGGATCACCATGAGTTCCCGATCTGCGCTGAGTCGCACATCCAATTCGAGCACGTCTGCACCATTCGCGACCGCTTCGCCGAAGGCAAACATCGTCTCGTGAGGTGCTTCTAGGTCACCACCAGCGTGAGCGATATTGAGGGGTCGGCGCGCTAGCCAATCGTTGAGCGGCGGTTCAACGAACGCCTGAGTACGGTCGACGATTCCCGTGCAGGCAGCAAGAACCATTGCCATCACAATTGCGGTGACAATTACAACGCACTTGGCCCGCATGAGCCCTCCCTACACGTGAGTAGAAAAACATAGACGACCTCCTACGGGCTTATTTACGCGTTCTGTTCTTCGCGATCCTTGCTGACCTCGTCGAGCATTTCGTATTCCGCGCCCGTGTCGGCCCAATCTTCGAACTGAATCACACCGAGATCGGTGAACCGGTCCCTGAGCCAACCATCGCCAGCATCGAGCAACCCGAGCTTCTTACAGTTCGGAACAATTTTCGAGAACAACATTCCCTGAAACACCGGGCGCGTCTCGTCCTGAAGCACGATCGGAAGCACCTCTGCAGGATCTAGTCCCATGCGCTCAAATACTTCTTGCTGCAGGAAACGGTCGCGCATACGAACGGCTGCTTCGAATGCGAACTCTTGACGTTCCCGAATCTCCTGAGAATTCAACTCCTTGTAGAACTCTTGCAACGACAGCACTCCAAACGCAACGTGGCGCGCTTCGTCGCTCATGACATACCGTAGCAACTTCTTGAGCAATGGCTCGGTCGTCATCTGGTGCATGAAACCAAACGCCGCGAGGGCCAACCCTTCGACCATGATCTGCATCCCGAGATACGTCATGTCCCAACGGTTGTCGGCGATGATGTCGTCAAGCAACAAGCGGAGATGCGCATTGATCTGATAGTGGCCAGACAACTTTGTGTTTAGGTACTTCGCGAACACTTCGACATGGCGCGCTTCGTCCACTACTTGCGTGGCGGCGTAATACTTCGCGTCGACCCATGGGACCGTCTCGACAATCTGCGCAGTACAAATGAGGGCGCCCTGCTCGCCATGCAAGAACTGCGACAGGGTCCAGTTCTGCATTTCAATTCCCAATTGGAGCCAGTCGTCTTCTTTCCATTTCTCGAATGGCGTACCCGTCATGTCTTTGCCGGATAAACCGCCACCAGGAATGTTGACCTGATTCATCCTCGCTACTTCGGCCTCGTCCACTTCGATGGACCAATCGAGGTCAGTCTCCGCGTTCCATTGCGACGTCTTCGCCTTCTCGTAGAGCTTCCCGAGAGCGGGACGCGAGCGTTCGTAGTCCCAGGTAAATAACACGTCGGCCTCGGCTTTGATCGTGTGGAGGACCGCGTCTACATCGGTGTTGGCCACCGCCAAGATTGCTTCTAGGTCGTCAACGTTTTCACGACCGAGTATGTCGAAATTGGTGGCCATGGTTTTCCTCCGGGTAGTTTCAAGAAACGCTAAGGCAACGAATGCCTTATGGCAACGTGTCACCCGTCACATAGACACCAGTTTACTTGCTTTACGCGTTGACCCGTTAGGTCAAAAGCGCGTCGAGGCCCATCGTAAGGCCCTGCAGTTCCGCGACTCGACGCACTGCTAACAGCACTCCGGGCATAAACGAGTCTCGATCGAAGGTGTCGTGGCGAATCGAAAGCGTTTGTCCCTTCGTTCCAAGCAATACTTCCTGACTCGCGATCATTCCCCGCATGCGCACTGAATGAACGCGGATTGCTGCATCGTCGCCAGCTGGCACGAGGGCACCACGGGCGCCTTCGGCAACGACAATGGTTGTTGGATCTACCGCCCACTCTTTGGAGGCGGCCACCATTCGTTGTGCCGTGGATATCGCCGTACCGGACGGTGCGTCAGCCTTCGCGTCGTGGTGAAACTCCACGATCTCTGCGGTCTCAAACCACGGCGCAGATTGTTCGGCGAAGCGCATCATTAGCACCGCACCGATCGCAAAGTTTGGAGCGATCAATGCATTCGCGTTCGCATGTTGAAACAACTCAGCGAACTCGTCTAGATCGTCGGCAGTAAATCCGGTCGTGCCAACTACCGCATGAATCTCATGAGCGGCACACCATCGGAGGTTGTCGCGCGCGGCGCTGGCGACGGTGAAGTCCACGGTCACGTCCGCGCGCTCGGCGGCAATCTGAGCTGGCTCAACTGAGATTGAAATGCCTGTACCAGGAACCGGCTCTCCTGCGTGGGCGGGGTCAACGGCCGCAACCAGATCGGTGTCGGGCGCGTCAAGGACGGCGCGACAGACGGCTTCGCCCATACGGCCGCCGGCACCAAA
>SHUZ01000077.1 GCA_009694415.1 Acidimicrobiia bacterium | reverse complement strand
GGAAGCAGTCCGCTGACCCCACAGGTAACCGGATATGCCGGCGCATTAGGGTTCGCGAAGTGGGACCTGCACGCGTATTCAGTAGATGGAGGTGCGCTACGGCAGCTGTCGGATTGCTGGCGTTGGCATCGACCGGATGCGCCACTAGCTCGTCGACCTCGGGAAATGGGTCGCAGGTAGGCGGAGTAATTGTCGTTGCGGCCGCATCTTCATTGACCGAAGCATTCGAAACGATCGCGGCCGACTTTGAAGAACTCCACCCCCAAGTCACGGTCGACCTCACATTCGATTCCTCATCCCGTATAGCTGCACAAATTGATGAGGGCGCACCGATAGATCTCTTTGCATCAGCAGACGAAGCGCTCGTCGAACCCTTTGTTGACCTATCGCCGCTCCCAGCAAGCGCATTTGCGATGAGCGACTTGCAGATTGTCACCAAACCCGGCAACCCGCTCGGTATCCGTTCGCTAAGTGACCTTGCCAGCGTTGATGTCGTTGCGTTGTGTGCACCGGAAGTCCCGTGCGGCAAGTACGCGGACGAGATTCTTGCGAGTTCTGGCGTCGCCTTGTCGGCAGATCACATCACGCGCGCGGATGGTGCAAAAGCAACCCTGGGTGCAGTTACCTACGGCGATGCCGACGCCGGGATCGTGTATTCGACCGACATCTTGGCCGCCGGAGACCGCGCGACTGGTGTGGTGATCCCTAAAGCACACAACCACACGGCGATCTACGTGATAGCGCAGATGGTCGATAGCGCTAACAAGGAGGCGGGCGTTTCCTTCATGGTCTATCTCTCATCGCCCAAAGGGAAAGCCACGCTTCGCTCATTCGGATTCTCGACGCCTTGATGCAGCGGCGCCCACGATCCAAGCGAGGTGCGCGTCGCGTGCCGGTCCTCTTACTTATACCGGCAGTCTTTGCGATCTTCTTCCTTGTGGTCCCAATAATCGGGTTGCTGGGGAAGGTCGTGTGGGGCGATCTATTCCATGACCTCACCACTCCGCAAGCACGCGCCGCCATCGCTCTTTCCCTCCGGTGTTCTCTCTGGGCAACCCTGCTAGCCGTTCTCTTTGGTGTTCCCCTCGCATGGCTTCTCGCCCGCGTCGAGTTTCCCGGCCGCGCCCTAGTGCGCGCGCTTGCGTTGTTACCTTTGATATTGCCGCCCGTTGTTGGGGGAGTAGCCCTCCTCTCCGCGTTCGGCCGCAGGGGATTTATCGGTGAACCACTCGACGCTGCGTTTGGGATTCACTTCACGTTCACGGCAACCGGGGTAATCCTTGCGGAAACCTTTGTCGCCCTGCCGTTCGTCGTGATCACCGTCGAGGCTGCGTTGCGCGCCATGGAGCGACGCCTCGAAGACGCCGCATCCACCCTCGGTGCAAGCCGCCTTACCGTCCTGCGGCGAATTACCTTCCCTGCGATTGCACCGGCTCTCGCTGGTGGCGTCGCTCTCGCTTGGGCACGAGCACTCGGAGAGTTCGGCGCAACAATCACATTTGCAGGAAACATCGAAGGCCGGACCCGCACAGCGCCCCTCGCGGTCTACCTGCTCCTAGATAATCAACCGCAAGCCGCCATAGCCCTAAGCCTCGTGATGGTTGCGATCTGCATTGCCGTACTCACGCTGTTGCGCGGTCGTTGGTTGGTCCGCCAATGAGCGCGCTCGACGCGGACATCCAAATCCAACTCGAGTCCGGCTTCCAATTGGATGTCGCCTTTCAGGGCGCGGCCGGGGAGACGATTGCCGTTTTGGGCCCGAACGGAGCTGGCAAGACAACGTTGCTCCACGCTCTTGCGGGCCTACGGCCATTGGACGGCGGATGCATAACGCTCGATGGCATGGCGTTGGACAACGTCGCCACCGGCAAATTCTTGCCGCCCGAGGATCGTTCAGTCGGGTTCATGTTCCAGGACTACCTGCTATTCGACCACCTGACGGTGCGCGACAACATTGCATTCGGTCCTCGGGCGCGGGGTGCTTCGAAGGCGGCGGCTGGTGAAGAAGCAGATCGGCGGCTCGAGTTGGTTGGCCTCGCCGACCGCGCGGATGCACGGCCCCACACTCTCTCTGGCGGTGAAGCACAACGTGTAGCGCTCGCGCGCGCACTCGCCGGATCACCGCGCCTTCTCTTGCTCGACGAACCTCTTTCTGCCCTAGACGCAACTACCCGTGACTACATGCGTCGGGACCTTCGAGAACTCTTGAGCGCACACGATGGACCTCGCATCCTTGTCACTCATGATCCACTCGATGCGGCAGTAATTGCAGACCGGGTGCTTGTGGTCGAAGAAGGGCGCACTGTGCAACACGGCACCATTGCCCAACTCGCGCAACGTCCAGCAACGCGTTATGTCGCCGACCTCGTAGGAGTCAATCTCTTGCGAGGCATCGTGAGCGACGGATCAATTGAGCTGCCATCCGGTGCGCTACTTGTATCTGCAGAAGTATCGGAAGGCGCCATCGATGGTGTTGTCCTTGCAGCCATTCATCCGCACGCTGTATCGCTGCACCGTCAAGCGCCAGAGACCAGTGCGCGCAATACATGGTCAGGACATGTCGAGGCGATAGAGGCACTCGGATCGCGTGTTCGTGTGCGCATCGGTGGCGCCGTGTCCTTGGTTGCGGAAGTAACGCCCAGTGCGCTCGATGATTTAGGAATCGTCGCTGGCATCGAAGTGTGGTGCACGGTCAAGGCGACCGAGGTGTCCGTCTACCCGGCCTAACTGCCGAAGAAGTTTGCGATCCACTGCGCGACTACTGCACTATCGAGTTGCGATGTAAGTGATGCACGCGCTGCGGAAACTTTTTCCTCGCCGATCGACGAAGTGCGCATCTCATACAGATGATCAGCAAGTGCCGATGTGAACTCCGGATGCGGCTGCAACGTCCATGCGCGATCGCCTACAAGCAAACCAGCGACGGCGCACCCCTCCGATCGGGCCAACAAACGCGCGCCCTCGGGAACGGCACTCACCTGGTCTTCGTGACTCGCCGGTAGAGCGATGCCGTCGCGCTGCGGTGTCATCCATCCGGTGCGTTCAACAATCTCGTATTCCTGAACTCCCACCTGCCATCCATCGTGTGAACGCAGCACAGGCGTTCCCATGGCCTGTGCGAGCAACTGGTGGCCGAAACAAATCCCAACGTACTTGCGCTCCTTGGCGATCAACTCTCTGAGAAAATCTTCGGCACTCGCGATCCACCCGTGATCGTCATAGGTGGAACACCTACTTGGCGAACAAAGCCAGCCTTCACATTCGTCTGTCGAAGTTGGGAACCGATCGGCATCCAAGTCGTAACGCACCAACTCGATTCCGTGGTCGCCGAGCAGCGCGTCGAACAGTTCCGGATAATCACCCGCTATAGGTACGGCCGAGTCCGCGACATGCCCAACCATCAATAGGCCAACCCGCATGATCAGCGGAACGAGAAGACGGGCGCGCTGGGTCCGTCGATCTGCGGCAAGTGGCCGGATGCACGGAGCAACGGCATTACACCTTCGCCGAACCAGTACGCCTCTTCAAGGTGCGGATATCCGCTCAGAATGAACTCGTCGAACCCGAGGCCGTGATACTCAAGGATGCGCTCTGCGACTTCCGCATATGAACCGACGAGGCCAGTACCAACACCGCCCCGCACGAGACCAAATCCGGCCCAGACATTGGGGTAAACAACGAGTTGTGAGGTATCGCCACCATGTAGGTCCGCCATGCGTCGCTGCCCAACACTTTGTGTCGCGTCGAAGTCCCTCGCCGCGCTTGCAATCGCGTCGGCATCCATCCCGGCCAGTAGGCGGTCTGCGTACGCCCAAGCTTCGGCGGCGGTAGGCCTTGCAATCACATGAAATCGAATGCCGAAACGAATAGTACGACCGGCAGCCGCTGCCAACGCGCGAACTCGTTCGACTCTTTCGGCGACCATGTCGGGAGGCTCACCCCATGCCAGATACACATCCACTTGGTTCGCCGCAACGCGTTCGGCCGCTTCGGAAGCGCCGCCAAAGTAAATAGCGGGCACAGGGTCTGGCACATCGCGCGTAGTCGCGCCTACGACGTTGTAGAAGTTGCCGTCAAAGTCGAACGGCGAGCCGCTCCATGCTCCCCGCATTACCTGAATGAATTCCTCGGTCTGTGCGTAACGCGTCTCTTTGTCGTCGTGCACTCCGAACCGCGCCAGTTCCGCAGGCTCCGCTCCCGTGACGATGTTGACGAGTAAACGACCGTCCGACATGCGTTGGTGGGTGGATGCCATCTGCGCGGCAAGGGTTGGAGTCAGCAGCGCAGGGCGGAACGCGACCAGGAACTTGACCCGTTGTGTGAGCGGAATCAGCGCGGCCGTTGCCAGCCATGCGTCTTCGCAGCCGGTGCCACACGGCGTGAGCATGGCGTCGTATCCAAGGCGGTCACAGGCCACCGCGATCTGCGCGAGATAGGAATGATCTGGTGCCCGCGGATGCGCGTCTGGAGCGGTCGGCAACACATCGCGCGCATCGCCACCCGTAGGTAGAAACCAATGCATCTTGAGCAGGTCTGCCATCAGATGGTGACCAGAGACAGCGTGCCGGTGTCGACGTCGTAGATGAATCCGCCAATAGCAATCTCACTTGGGAGCAACGGACAAGCGCGCAATCTCGCGATGTCGGCAGCAAGTGTTACTTCTTGGTTGTCTATTCCCAGTGGTTCCCACTCATCGGTGTTCCCACCACTCAATGATGCGATCTCTTGCCGAATCTCTGCATCGCTTGCTCCGGCCATGCGGCAGTTTGTGTGGGCGACGACGGCAATACGGGTTACCCCAAGCAGGTGCGCGGCGAGGATTAGTGAGCGTTCCGAATCGTCGGTAACGCGCGCCCCTGCGTTGCGAAGGATCTTGGCGTCGCCCGGCACCAGACCGAGCATCGCGAGCGGTTCAATCCGCGAGTCGATGCACGTAAGCACTGCGAGTCCGCGTGCGGCGGAAGGACTCAACCCCGCGAGGTCGAAACCGCTCGCGTATGAGCGGTTTGCAGTCAGTAAGTCGTCGAAGATCGCACCATCTTTATTGGTCACCATCTACCGGGAAGCATCGCTTCGATGAGATGCGGGCCTGGCTCGGCGATAGCGCGTTCCAATGCATCCGTAAGGTCCTCTGCCGTTTCGGGACGCTCGGCCGCCATCCCCATGCCCGTTGCCAATGCAACGAAGTCGATATCTGGATTGGACAGGTCGAGCATTGAAAGTGCCTTGGGCCCGGGGGTCTCAACGCCTACGCGCGACAACTCAAGGTTGAGAATCGCGTAGGACCGGTTGTTGAAGATCACAGTTGTCACGTTCAGATCTTCGCGAACTTGGGTCCACAGCGCTTGCAATGTGTACATGGCGGAGCCGTCTGCTTGGAGACTGATGACCGGCCGGTCTGGACACGCTATGGCTGCACCAGTGGCTACCGGCATTCCAAATCCGATCGCACCGCCAGTCAATGTGAGCCAATCGTGACGCGGTACGCCTGCCGTTGCGCCGCTTGTCCACAACCCCGAGGTGTTGGATTCGTCAGCAACAATCGCACCGTCGGGAAGTACCGCGCCCAGCGCATTGCCAATCGTTTCGCCAGTCAGGTCACCCGTTGGACGGTCGGGTCGCACCGCGTTTTGAAGTTCGATGTCGGCATTGGCGGCTCCGAGCGCTTCGGCGAGCGTTTGCAACGCAGCAGTTGGGTCATCGGAACCCGACGCCAGTACGTGGACTTTGCATCCGTCGGGAACTAGATCGCTCGGCTTGTTCGGGTACGCAAAGAAGGATGCTGGTGACTTGGCGTCGACAAGTATGAGATGACGAAGCCCTGCAAGTTGTGCCATTGCGAACTCGGCTAGGTACCCGAGACGGTCGATGGCTGGGAGGCCAGCGCCGCGCTCAAGGCGCGTCGGGAATGTTTCGCCGATGATCTTCGCTCCGGTCGCTGCCGCAACGCGTTGCGCGGCGAGTAGACCGCGTTCGCGGGTGGCGCGTCCGCCGACCATCAGGGCCGCCGGTTCCCCGGACCTCAATACCTTTGCGATCGAGTCGATGACATCTCCGGACACTTCGTTTGCGACAGGACGCGGCCTTGCGGCCACCGGTGATGCGCCCTCTGTCCATGACACGTCGGCAGGCAAAACAAGTGTGGCGACCTGCCCTGGGGGCTGGTGTGAGGCGGCTACGGCATCGGCGGCATCGCCTGCCAGTTCTGCTGTGGTCGCCGAAGATCGATACCAACCGGACACATTGCGCGCAAGCGATTCAATGTCGGACTGCAGAGGTGCGTCGTAAATGCGGTGAGATGTGGCGTGGTCGCCGATGATGTTCACAATCGGTACGCGTGCGCGTCGAGCGTTGTGCAGGTTGGCGATTCCATTGCCCAAACCAGGACCAAGATGGAGCAGCGTGGCCGCTGGAGAATCGGTCATGCGCGCGTAGCCATCGGCCGCTCCTGTAACCACTCCCTCGAATAGACCGAGTACAGCGCGCATCTCCGGTACCGAGTCGAGAGCCGCTATAAAATGCATCTCGGATGTGCCTGGATTCGTGAAGCAAACCTCGACGCCAGAGTTGACGAGGGTGCGTATGAGAGCCTCTGCGCCGTTCAAGGAAACTCCAATTCCATGTCGATGTTGCGTCAGTCGAACAGGACGCCGGGGTTGAGGATGCCATGCGGATCGAACGAGGTCTTGATTCGGCGCATCAGGTCAATCTTGACCGGGTCCACCAAGTCAAGGAAGTACTGCTTCTTGGCATGCCCGATCCCATGCTCGCCCGAGATTGCCCCGCCCATCTCCATGCCAGCGGCGAATAGATCGTGCAGGACCTGGCTGCGAATCTCTGGGTCGGGTTGGAACACCGAGAGATGCACGTTGCCGTCACCTGCGTGGCCACATCCGCTTACCCATGCACTGTGTTGGGTCGCAATCTCAGACACTCTCGTCATGAAGGCGGGAAGCGAGGCCCGCGGAACAACGATGTCCACAATGTCGTCTGCATTGTTTGCTTTCGCAACCCAAAAAGCCTTCTCGCGCGCGTCAATGAGTTGTGTCGCGGAGTGCCCAGGCAAGATGAACACGTCTGTCGCACCGAGCGCGTCGAGTTGCTCGGCCAGCTGCGCTACGTCTTCGTCGAGGCGTTCGTCGGTTGTCTGTTCCATCATCACGACTAAGTATGCGAGCGAGGTTTCCTTGATTTCGTCCGGGATGCCCAGATCCAATCCGACGAACGCCGTGATAGCACCAAGGCTTATCAAGTCGAGATACTCAAGGATCATGGGAGCGATTCCACTCGCAACAATCGCAGGGATTGCATTCGTTACCTGCTCTAGGGAGCCAAATGGAGCAAGCACGGTCGCCTGAAATGGAGCGCGTGGATAAAGACGCAGCGTTGCTTCGGTTACAAGGGCGAGCGTGCCTTCGGAACCGATGATCAATTGCGTGAGGTCGTAGCCAGTGGTGGCTTTCACATACTTGCCGCCAGTGCGGATTGTCTCTCCGGTGGCAAGGACTGCTTCAAGTCCCAATACCTGATGGCGCGTCACGCCGTACTTGACCGCGCGCATGCCGCCTGCGTTTGTTGCAACATTGCCGCCGAGGCTGGCGCTGTATTCGCCAGGGAATACCGGATACACAAGGCCGTGCGCGGCTAGGGCTTCGTCGAGTTCCCGAAGTGTCACGCCGGGTTGCACAACCGCGACATGGTTCTGCGTATCGATTTCGACGATGGCGTTCATGCGTTCGAACGAGATGACTATGGATGCCGGAGTGGGTCTGCAACCTCCGGAAAGACCGGTGCCACTTCCGCGAGCGGTGATCGGCATCGAGAATTCCGTTGCAACGGTGACGACGGCCGCGACTTCCGCCGTCGTCGCAGGGCGAACAACGCATGCTGGATGTACGCCAGCGACGGTGAGGCACTCGTCGCGGTCGTACCCGTCGCCGAGTGTGGCATCGGACAAAACATTGTCGGCACCAACGACCTCGGCGAGGCGCGCGATCGCTTGGCTCTTCATCTCTGGCGCGATCGTGATGGCGTCTTGGTCGGTATCGGTGATGCCCATCATGCGAACTCCTTGTGTTGACGACCTATCTGTAGGCGGTGAAGGGGTGTGGCCGCAAGTAGTGGATCATGCAACCATGTAGGGGTGGATGAGAAGACCGCCTTTGGGGTACTTGGCATTGAGCCGAGCGTGCCATGGCAAGAAGTGCGAGCGGCCTATCTACGACTCGTTCGCCAACACCACCCAGACCGAGCAACGGACCTCGCTGATGCCGGAGTGCGCACAATCACCACTGTCCAGTTGACGGAGGCGTTTGCCGTCCTCGCCGAAGCGCATGCGGCTGCGAGTGGCGTGTCTGTATCGCCCGGGGTTGGGGGGCGCGTCTCAGCGACCGCGTTGGTTGATGCCGATCCTGATACCCGCAGCGTCTTGCTCGACGCATCGCAGGACGATGCATACGCGGCGTTGTTCGAGGTATTCCACATGGTGGGCGTCGTGTCGTATGTAGACCGCCAAAGTTCGGTGCTCGAAACGATTGTTACGCCCGCACCGGGGCAGGCGACATCGCTCCTTGCGCTACTGGAACCGGTGGGTGCCGATCGCACCGAAGCGTTGCTCGGGGTTGAACCGCTCGGCAACTTCCCGCCCGCCTCAATCGATGTTCTTGTTGAAGAAATCGCTCGTCTGCTCGCAGTGCCGCGGCAACCTACGACCGGCGGCGCGTAGTCTGCTCGAGTCCGTTCACTTGGAGGAACACCGTGCCTGTACCCCTAGACGAGTTGCCCGTACATCAGGTTCCGCTGTCGATGGAGCACATGTTGTCCAGCGATCGCAACGCGTATGACCGGTACTACTTCTGCGCGCACGACCGTACGGGCGATGTGTTTCTTATCACGGGTCTCGGGGTGTATCCCAACCTCGGCGTGATCGACGCGTTTGCAACCGTTGGTGTTCACGACAAGCAACATGCGGTGCGAATTTCGGATGCACTCGGGAAAGATCGAAGCATTCCGAGCGTTGGGCCGTATCGCATTGAGGTGGTTGAATCTCTACAGCGTTTGCGTTTGGTGTGCGACACGCCAGAGCATGGGGTGGCATTCGATCTCACATTCGAGGGTTCATTCCCAGCTGCAGATGAAGTGCGCCATGTGTGGCGGCGCAATGGACGCATCGCGTTGGATGCGCAGCGATTCGCGCAGGTCGGAACTTGGTCTGGGACGTTGAATGTGGCTGGCACGGATATGGCCGTCGACCCGGAGGTGTGGGTCGGGACGCGCGATCGGTCTTGGGGTATTCGACCAGTTGGCGAAGCTGAACCCCCAGGCAGAGCAGGCGATGAACCGATCGAGGGATTTTTCTGGACGTACATCCCGATGCGATTCGATGACTTCGCACTACTTGTGATCATCCAAGAAGATCCGGACGGCACGCGCGTGTTGAACGATGCGATTCGCGTATTCCCGGCGAGCAGCGGTCGGCCACCGGAACAACTTGGGTGGCCGGAGATTGAAATGCACTACCGGTCGGGTACTCGCATACCTGAAGGTGCCACGTTGCATTTGCAGCAGCGCGGACACAAAGAACTTGTAGTGCAGGTTGACTCGCTTGGCCACGTTGCTCTCAACAGTGGCCCTGGCTACGGCGGGGATCCGACGTGGACGCATGGCGAGTGGCGCGGACGCGGATGGGTGGATTCGGAGGTTTATGACATGAGCGACCCGTCCGTTGCTGCGATGGTGCCGTTCGGTGTGGTCGACCACGTGGGCCGCGCAACATGCGAGGGCCAAGTCGGGTGGGGCCTGTTCGAACACGCAAGCTTCGGCCGCCACGATCCAACAGGCTTCAAAGATTTCACCTCAGTCGCGCCCTAAACCCAGATCGTCGCCGCAACCCCAACCAAACCCCCGGGCGTTTGTCGGATAATGCACCGCAGCGGTGCACGACACGACGAACGTCGATGCTTTGGCCAACACGCCCTGGCGGCGCGCCCTGTTCACCTAATGCCGGCTCGATCCAATGCGCCGGTATGAGGAACTAACTCCACCAAGCATGCCGTAAGTAGCCCTCTGCGACGTCCCAGTACCAGACATGGGGTTGGCCTCCGTAGAGCGTTACCGCGTTGTAGCGGCCGACGCTGTTGGTAGTGCGGCCGTTGGTCCCACCGTTGCCGTCCAAGGTCTCGAAGTCCCAGACAGCGCCAGTCCACCAAGCATGCCGTAAGTAGCCCTCTGCGACGTCCCAGTACCAGACATGGGGTTGGCCTCCGTAGAGCGTTACCGCGTTGAAGGCGCCGACGTCGTTG